>JBARQF010000019.1:0-3996 GCA_049643605.1 Dehalococcoidales bacterium | reverse complement strand
GACCCGTCAAAGGTCAGCGGGAGAGCCAAGGAACGCGGCACACCGCAGATGGGAACACTGGGCTCAGGCAATCATTTCCTCGAAGTGGCGCTGGTCGATGAGATTTACGAAGCAGACGCTGCCCATGCTATGGGTATCGACGAGATCGGTCAGGTGATGCTCTACGTTCACTGCGGCTCGCGCGGACTGGGCCACCAGGTGGCTGATGACTACATTAAAGAGATGGTCAGAGCAATGACCAAGTACGGCATTGCCCTCCCCGACCGCCAGCTTGCCTGCAGCCCGGTCAACTCTCCTGAGGGCCAGGCATACCTGGGCGCGATGAGCTGCGCTGCCAACTACGCCTGGGCCAACCGCCAGTGCATCGCCCACTGGGTGAGAGAGGCGTTCTGCCGGGTGCTGGGAGTAAAAGAGGCTGATGCCGGCCTGGAGCTCATCTATGATATCGCCCACAATATCGCCAAGATAGAAGAACATCAGGTCAGCGGCCAGAAATTGAAGCTCTGCGTGCACCGCAAAGGAGCCACCCGGGCTTTCCCCGCCGGCCACCCTGAAGTGCCCCCAAAATATGCGCACATCGGGCAGCCAGTGCTCATTCCAGGGGATATGGGGCGGTTCTCTTACGTGCTGGTGGGTACGGAGCAGGCGATGCAGGAGACCTTTGGCTCCACCTGCCACGGCGCCGGCAGGTTGCAGAGCCGGTCAGCCGCTAAAAGGCACCTCAGCGGACGGGATGTTCTTGAGTCGCTGCAGTCCCGCGGCATAACGGTGCGTGCCGGTAGTTTAGCCGGGCTTGCCGAAGAAGCCCCGGAAGCCTATAAAGACGTTTCCTCGGTGGTGGGCGTCGCCCACAATGCCGGTATCTCAAAAATGGTGGCCAGAACCAGGCCAATCGGTGTCATCAAAGGGTAGAGGATTTAACCTATCCCTACCCTGTCCTTTACCAGGGACAGGGTCTTTTCGGCGATGGGCCTGACCTTGCCTGCTCCCTCGGCCAGCAGCCGTTCGATATGAGACGGGTCGGCGGTCAGCTCGCGGTAGCGCGTCTGCATCGGGCTTAAGCCCTCAACGACCGCCTCAGCCAGTTCACGTTTCAGGTCCGCGTAGCCCTTGCCTTCGAACCGCGCCTCAACCTCTTCCCGGCCCTGCCCGGTGAATTGCTCGTAGATGACGAGCAGATTATTGACGCCGGGGCGATTCTCGTCAAAGCGTATCTCCCGCAGCGAGTCGGTGGTCGCCCGCATGATTTTATTCCGCATATCATCCGGCGAATCCAGCAGGTTGATGGCGCGACCCGGCTGCTCCTCGCTCTTGCTCATCTTCTGCGTGGGGTCGTCCAGGCCCATGATGCGGGCGCCCGCCTCGGCGATGACGGGTTTCGGCACGGTGAACGTCTCGCCATAGATAGAATTGAAGCGCTGGGCCACGTCCCGCGCCAGCTCCACGTGCTGCTTCTGGTCCTCCCCCACCGGCACCTCGTCCGTGCTATAGAGCAGGATATCGGCCGCCATCAGCGCCGGATAGTCGAAGAGCGCGGTGCTGACCTCTTCCTTTTGTTTCTGCGATTTCTCCTTGAACTGGGTCATGCGCCGCATCCAGCCCATCGGGATGAAACAGTTAAGTATCCAGGTCAGCTCGGAGTGCTCGTGGACGTGCGACTGGACCAGGACACTGGCTATCTTCGGGTCAATCCCGGAGGCAATGAGCAGCCCCGCCACCTCCCGTGTCTTTGCCTTCAGCTCCTTGGGTTCCTGCGGGACGGTGATGGCGTGCAGGTCAACCACGCAGTAGATGCAGTCGTACTCGTGCTGTATCTTCACCCAGTGCTGGATGGCACCGAGGTAGTTGCCGATGTGCAGGTCGCCGGTGGGCTGAATGCCGGAAAAGACGCGTTTTTTCATATACTTACAATGCTCCTCGATAAAAGATGGAGGTCGCTTGCCCCCGTTCGCTTCATATTATATTCACTATTGCCAGCCAAATCAAACCCTATTGACAGGTGAACAAGCCGGGTATAAAATGAAGCCCTAATAAAGGCGGGGAGGTGGATTAACATGGGCAGAGAATGGCTATGGTGGCTCGGTGAGTTTGGACTGGCGGCGGTGGTGGCGGTAGTGGCAGGGTTCGTGACCGGAAGTATTCCCATATCTATACTGTACGGCCTCTTCGTGGGAACCGTATTCTTTATTCTTCGTGAGCATAGAAGGGTCAGTACCAAGTTTGAACGGCATGTTGATGAATTGGAGGACAAGGCACTGGATCTGCCAGCTACGCTCCGACAGAAGAAAGACGTTGACCCTTATCTTCAACAATTAGTTCGCGCTTATAAGAATGAAACCTACCGCTTGGCAAAAGAGGCAGCTGAGGGCGAAGTGCTTTTAAAGGCACGTGCCCTTCCAAATATTGCCATGGAGTTAATCAAGTTGGCAAGACCTGGAGATGAACTTTTTGCGACTAACTTTGGGGTTATGTTTGACACACCGCAAGGCGATGCTGTTCGTCAGCTTGTCTTTGACCAAGCAGCCAAGGGGGTTCACATCACCAGGGTTTTTATAGAGGGTTTCACAGCCACGTCTGATGATAAGAAGCGTCTTAGAGAGGAGATGGACCGCCAAAAAGAGCACATTCATGTGAGATTTACCAAAGAGTCCCGACTCCCCCCAGAGGCAAGAAATAACTCGCTTATTTTATTCGGGAGATATGCAGCGCACGCAAATTATGTCAAATTATCAGGCATTAGCAAAGGGCAGCTTGTAGACGAAATCAGAATAAATACTCGCCCTGACGAGCTTGCGCAAGCGAAGGAATTGGCAGAGACCATTATCAAACTCAGCGAAGAATATAAATAATGTTATTGAACGCCAGAATCAGAGGCTATCCTCTAGCTTTCAATCGCCTTCTTCAAGGCCGCCCTCGCTAAAAGTCTGGTAGAGTCCAGCACCGGCAGCGGTGAGCTTTCCTGAGTAACGATTAACGGTATCTCGGTGCAGCCCAGGACCACGGCATCGCAGCCCTGCTCTTTCAGTTCTTTAATAACCCCGGTGAAATAGTCGCGCGCCTCATCGGTAAAGACACCCGCCACCAGCTCGTCCAGGATAATGGAGTTTATGCGCTCGCGGTCTGCCTTCTCTGGAATAAAGTATTCAATGCCGACAGCTTCAATCTTCTCCCGATAGACCGGCCCCTCCACCAGAAAGCGCGTGCCCAGCACGCCAAGCCTCTTGTAGCCAGTCTTTTTCGCCTCCTCCGCCACCACCTGCGCGATATGCAGCCAGGGAATCGGTGATTTATCAATGAACATCTCAAAAGCCTGGTGGATGGTGTTGTCCGGGCAGATGGCAAATTCCGCGCCCGCCCCGGCCACCTTTTTCACCGACGCCAGCATCAGGTCGGCAACGGCTTTCCAGTCTTCAGCCTCTATGCCCTTCATGTATTCGGCAAAGTTAGGGGTGTGCATGGTGACCTCGGGATGGGCATATTTCCCCAGCCGCTCTGGTGCCTCGGTGCAGATGGTGCGGTAACAGAGCGCTGCTCCCTCCGCGCTGCAGGCAACGATGCCGATGTGCTTCATCGTATTCTCCCCTCCTGACGAAGTTGTCCTGATTTAGTTCAAAGCGCCGTCCCGATATTATACCACTCCTGAAGCTGGACTAAGCAACCACACTCACTTATAATATCCGATAAGCAGCGCATTAAATAGAGGCCGGTATGTATGATTTCAAAGGTAAAGTGGCCCTGATAACCGGGGCGGCACGCAAGCGCGGCATGGGCCATGCGACGGCGATACGCCTGGCCAGGTGCGGCGCCGACGTGGCGGTGAACGGTCGCTCCCGACCGGTCGATGAGTTTCCGGAAGAGGAAAAGGCGGAGGGCTGGCGGGGACTGGAAAGCGTGGTTGAGGAAATCGAGTCCTGCGGCGTAAAAGGAATGGCCATCACCGCCGATATTACCGACCGCCAACAGGTCCAGGACATGGTAGACGGGGTCGTCAAGGAG
>JBARQF010000018.1:0-2058 GCA_049643605.1 Dehalococcoidales bacterium | reverse complement strand
GCAGGAGGCTATTGATTATCTGGAGGCGCTGCGCGACGAACTGGTGGAAATGGTCCGGGAAAAGAAGGGCGCTGTTTCTCCGGAAAAGTTTCGTCTGATGACCCTCTTTGTACCGCCGATGTACCTGATAGGGTTTCTGGAAAAAATCGGGCGGAAATATGGTATGGTGAGCGTGGTCGAGCCGCTGTTCACCCGCTGGGCAGAGGGCAGGCTTGACCCGTCAAGGCCACTGGAGAGCGTGGCTAAAAAGTCAGCCATGATACCGGAACGGCGCAGCATGTACGGCCCTCTCAGCCAGGAGGCCTTGCAGGACATTATCGACTGTGCCGAGCAGTACCGGGTTAATGGCGCCGTCTACTGGGCGTTTATGGGCTGTCGGCACACCTGTGCCACGATAAAGTTGTTCAAAGATTTGCTCAACGAGGTCGATGTGCCGATGCTGACCATCGATTGTGATATCGTTGACCCGACGATTAATTCCGAGGACGAGATAAGAGAGAAACTGGAGCAGTTCTTTGAGATGCTGGAGGACCGGTAGTCGTATTTAGCATGAGAGCGCTCGGCATTGATATCGGCAGCCTGACCACGAAAGCGGTCATCCTGGATAGCGACCGTGTTGTTGCTTCAAGCGTCATAGCCACCGACGAAGAGACTGGATTAAGCGCTGAGATTGCGGTTGATGAGATACTCAAACAGGCCGGTATCGAGCGGAATGAAGGCGTTTTTATCGTCTCCACGGGCGTTGGCGGCAAGAACGTGCCATTAAGCCAGCAATCCCGGTCGCTGACCACCTGCCTCGCCCGCGGCATTCATCGTCTTTTTCCATCGGTCCGAATGTCGATTGATATGGGCGCCGAGAGCAGCACGGTTATCAAGGTGAGCGACCGTGGGCGCCTTAACGACTGGGTGAACCAGGACAAGTGCGCCGCCGGCACCGGTATCTTTCTGCAGCAGATGGCCAAGCTGATGCAGATGCCGCTTGATGAGATGGCCGCGTTATCCCTTGAGGCAAAGGGAAGGGCCGATATCACCAGCACCTGCGCGGTATTTGCTGAGTCCGAGGTAATCTCTCACGTCCACCGCGAACCGCCCACGCCGAAGGAAGATATCGTCGCCGGTATTTACTATTCCGTAGTAAGCCGCGTTATCTCACTTTGCAAGAGAATCGGCATCGAACGTGATGTTGCCGTAACCGGCGGTGTGGGGCGGAATAAGGGGCTGGTCAAAATTCTGGAGGCCGAGCTTGGTATCGGTATTCTGGTGCCGGAGCAGCCACAACTGGTGGCAGCGCTGGGTGCGGCGGTGGTGGCTCAGGAGAACATCGATAAAGGCGTAAGCGGATGATAGTTGCGGGCATTGATATCGGGTCGCGTGCCGCCAAGGCGGTGGTAATGAATGACGGCACCATAGTCTCATCGGTAATCTGTGACACCGGTCCGGAGAGTGTCAAGACCTCAAAGATGACCATGGCCAGGGTGCTGGAGGGGACCGGGTTAGCCATGGGTGAACTCCAATATGTGGTGGCGACGGGTTACGGGAGGGTGCTCGTGCCCTTCGCCAACGAAAATATCTCCGAGATAAGCTGCCACGCCCGCGGCATCACATGGTACTTCCCGGAGGTCAGGACCATTCTGGATATGGGCGGGCAGGACTGCAAGGCGATTAACTGCGATGCTGATGGTCGGGTGACCAACTTTATCATGAACGACAAGTGCGCCGGCGGCACCGGGCGCTTTCTGGAAATGATTGCCGACGTGCTCAATATGCCTCTGGAAGACATCGGCGAGGCCGCTCTCAGGTCGGAACAGGCCATTCCTTTCAATACCATCTGCGCCGTCTTCGCCAAGTCGGAAGCCATCGCCTATCTGCGCCGGGGAGCGAGCAAAGAGGACATTCTGGCCGGGTTAAATGAGGCGATAGCCACCCGCTGCCTCAATCTCATCCGGCGAGTCTCGGTAGAAAAAGAGTTCACCATTACCGGCGGCATTGCCAAGAACCGGGGAATGGTGGCGCGGCTGAGGGAAAAAGTGGGGCTGGAGCCCCTCCTCAGCGAAGACC
>JBARQF010000017.1:0-14404 GCA_049643605.1 Dehalococcoidales bacterium | reverse complement strand
AGAATCCCCTCGTCGGCACCGAGGGAGATGGCTTCTCTCAGGGCGGCTTCTGTCTGGGGAGGCCCCATGCTGATGACGGTTACCTTGCCGCCAAACCTCTCTCTCAGCCGGACGCCCTCCTCAATGGCATAGGTATCAAAGGGGTTGATGATGTTCTCGATGCCCTCACGGATGAGGGTATTGGTCTCGGGGTCGATTTTTACCTGCGTGGTACCGGGCACCTGTTTCAGGCAGACGACGATGTTCATTCCGTCTTTGCCTTCCGCTTTCTCAATTCAACGGCAATGGCATTGCGCAGGATTTGATTCGCGCCTTCATATATCTGGGTGATTTTGGCGTCCCGCATCATCTTCTCGACCGGATAATCCTTCATATAGCCGGTACCTCCACAGACCTGCAACGCATCCGTGGTTACCTTCATCGCCACGTCCGAGGCGAAAACCTTGGCCATGGCTGACTCTTCCGTAATCCTCCTGGCGCCGCTGTCCCCCATCCTCGCCGCGGCATAGACCAGCGCCCGGGCCGCTTCAACCTGAATGGCCATTTCCGCCAGCATATCCTGCACCACCGGCAGTGAGATAATCGGATGGTCGAACTGGACACGCTGCCGGGCGTAATCCACCGCCGCCTCAAGCGCTCCCTGCGCTATGCCAACCGCCTGCGCTCCTATCCCCGGTCGCGAGCGGTCAAAAAGCCGCATCGCCTGAATAAACCCCAGGCCCTCCTTGCCGATGAGGTTCTCCTGCGGGACAAGGCAGTTGCGGAAAATGAGCTCTCCCGTGGCTGAGGCCCGGATGCCCATCTTTTTCTCTTTCTTGCCGAAAGTAAAGCCCGGTGTGTCCTTTTCCACGAAGATGGCGCTGGTGCCACGGGCGCCTTTGGTCTTGTCGGTCAGGACAATTACCGTGTAGAGTTCCGCCTCGCCGGCGTTGGTGATGAACTGCTTGGTGCCGTTGAGCCGATAGCCACCTTCAACTTTGTCCGCGGTCATCTTTATGGCGCTGGCATCGCTGCCCGCCGTGGCCTCGCTGATGGCGAACGCGGTCAGTTTCTTTCCGGCGGCAATATCCGGGAGGTATTTACGTTTCTGCTCCTCGGTACCATACTCTACCAGGGTGTAGGAGCCAAGGGCATTTACCGCGTAGGTGGCCGCCACACCGCCGCACACCCGACTCAACTCCTCCACCACCAGGCATAGCTCCAGGCAGCCACCACCCAGCCCTTCATACTCCTCCGGTACGAATACGCGGAACATATCGGCATCGGCCAGGTCTTTTATTATTGCCCAGGGGAACTCTTCATTCTCGTCCAGTTCGGCCCGGACCGGCAGAATCTTCTCTTCGGCAATCCTCCTGGCCAGACTTTTTATGGTCTTCTGCTCTTCAGTTAAGAAATATTCCAAGGAAATGCTCCTTTCCTATCCCTTCGATAGCCTTACCCGAATGTCCAATTATTGACCGATAACTTTGCTAGGCACTAAAAAATATCCCGACAAATAAAAAGGTCAAATAAAATTATAGGTAAATTCCCTCATCAGAGTCAAGGCGATAGCTTGACAGAGCCCTTTGCGATAGCTATACTACCGATTGCGAAGTACAAGCAAGGGTGATCAGCCTGGTATAAAGGGGGTGTCTCAAATGGCAGCCAAGGCATTTGTTTTGATTGAAACAGAGGTGGGTAAAACCAGAGACGTTGTTAATGCACTGCAAAAATTAAAAGGTGTTAATTCAGTTGATACCGTGACGGGCCCCTACGATATCATTGTCATCCTGCAGGGTGATAGCCTGAATGATATTGGCAACCTGGTTACCGGGAAGATTCACCCTATTTCCGGTATATCCCGTACGGTGACCTGCCTGGCAATTTAGATTACGCTTTCAACGACTTCAAAACTTCGTTAACCGTCTGCTCGTCAGTTGAAGCGCCGGCGGTTACACCGATGCGACGTTTCCCTTCCAGCCAGGAAGGCTGGATTTCAGCGGCGGTTTCTATCAGGTGTGTCTTCGTTATCTGAGAGCATAACTCAGCCAGGCGATTGGTATTAGCGCTGTGGTGCCCGCCAACAACAAGCATCATGTCCATCTGGCCGGCCAGTTCGATGGCGGCTGCCTGGCGTTCCCTTATATCGTGACAGATAGTGTCAATAAGACGCATCTCCGAATCCCGGATAAAAGCCGTATCAATCAGTTTCCTGATGAAAGCGGTAAATTGGGTCGGCACCTGGGTGGTCTGGGACAAAATTCCAATGCGGCGCGGTATCTGCCCCAGGCTGGCAACAAATTTGTCATCCAGCGCCGCTATACCCTTTCCTTTGGTCCAGCCGAGAATACCCATGACCTCCGGATGTTCGGCATCACCGAAAATAACCACCAGGAAACCAGCTTCCGCCAGCCGGCGAGCGGCCACCTGCGCCCGAAGTACAAACGGACAGGTGGTGCTGATGATTTCGATATGCCTGGCTCTGATTTCCTCCTCCAGCTGCGGGCTTATCCCGTGAGAGCTGGTTACCACCACATCGCCGCGGATATCTTCCACATTTCTGGCTACCTGCACACCGATTTCCGATAGCTTCTGTAATACCTGCCGGTTATGCACCACTGCCCCCAGTGTTTCCACGCCACCACGCTCGCGAGCCACTTTCTCCAGTATGTCAATGGCTCGCTTCACACCGAAGCAGAAACCTATCTTGTCCGCCTTTTTAATTGTCATGGTCATCTTTGTCCGCCACTATATTGCCCCCGATACTCTTCGGGCAACAGCTCGGCAATACGTCCCATTATGGAATGGGTGAACTCTGAAAGCTGCTCCCGGGTCACTTTACCATTCACCGATGGAAGATTAAACGTGCGACCGATATTCACCGTGACTCTGGGGCGGCGCAACCACCAGGTCAGGCCCGTTATCTTTTCGGTGCCGTGAATTCCCACCGGTAATATAGGAACACCGTTACGCACCGCAATGAGCGCGGCGCCGGAAAAAGCGTCCACCAGCTGCCCCTCCATGCTGCGCCGGCCCTCCGGAAAGACAATCAGCGCCATTCCCTCGCCGAACCACCGCTCGGCAAAGCGCAGCACATCCCGGTTCATACCGCCGCGCCGTATCGGAAAAGCACCGTAGTTGCCGACAATGTACTTCTTAATCCGGGTACGGAATAACTCCTCCTTGGCCAGAAGCATCGACCGCCTTTTGATACTGAGGCCCATTATCGGCGGGTCGGTCAGACTCATATGGTTCGCCGCCACCAGTAACGGCCCCTCAGCCGGAATATGCTCTCGTCCCAGCACCCGCCAGCGAGTAAAGAGGAACAGAACCACCCGGGTAAAAAAACGGCCTGCGTAATATATCCAGTGCATTTTGTACTCTATAAAAACCGTACTTTTCAATTATAACGGTGGGGCAGGCTAAAAACAATTTATAAAGGCAACCGTTCGTTTTAGCTAGAGAATCAGGTTCAGCAGCCCGCCCACAGCGAGGGACACGACAATCATTATGGCAGACGCTTTGAGCAACCCCCCCACGCCCAGCTCCCGGAAAAGCACCACGAAGGTGGCGATGCAGGGAAAGAACATCGCCAGAACTACGCTGCCGATGACCAGCTGCTCCGAGGTTAGCGCCAGTGGTGCCAGCATGCCCAGGGCCACGTCTTTGCGCAAGAAGCCTATCGCCAGCGCCACCACCGCTTCCTTGGGCAAACCCAGCAGGCCGGTGATGACCGGCGCCGTGAAATCGGCGATAGCATCGAAGACACCCAGTGCGTACAGTATGTTTATCACCAGAACGGCGCCCAGAATAATCGGGATGGCCTCGCGCAGAAAACCACTAACCCTGAGCCACAGCTTCTGCACCACGGTCCGCCAAGGCGGCATTCGATAGGGCGGTATCTCGATTAACAGTTCAGGGCTGAACCCCTTGACCATGCGGTTGAGAATAAAGCCAAGAACTATCCAGACGAGAAACAGGGTACCGTAGACAATGGCAACATACTGCAGACCACGCTCCCCTACCAGGCCGAAGACCATTGCCTGCAATGCGGCACAGGGCACAGCGATAGATATAAGCGTGGCCGCGATGAACCTCTCCCGTTTGCTTTCCAGTATCCTTGTCGCCAGAACTGCCGGCACGTTGCAGCCGAGTCCCAGCAACGTGGGAATAATAGCATAGCCGTGAAGCCCCAGTCGGTGCATGATGGTATCCATAAGCACGGCCAGACGCGGCAGGTAACCAACGTCCTCCAGCAGCCCGAGCACCAGGTAGAAAGAGATGATATAGGGGAGGACCATGGCAAAAGGCACATAGAGCCCGGTGGTCAGCAGACCAAACGATTCTATGTAATTGACTTCACCGACCATGGTACTGCCGAGCAGCACGTCATGGATAATACCGGAGCCCCCCATAAGATTGCTGAAAAAAAGTATCACCGGCGTCCAGAGGTGCTCAAATACGGGGTCTAAGACATAGGTGATAAGGCTTTCACCGACGAAACGGATGCCGAGGAACATGCCAACGAGAACCACCGCGGCGATGATAATTCCGGTAAAGGGACGGACACTGGCATCCTCCAGACGCTCCAGCCAGGTATGGTGACGGTGGGTGACCTGCTGCACCTGTTCCACAATATTGCCAATCGCCTGCCACCGCTCATCATGGCTTCTGGGCGGCAACCGGGGCACGCCGGCTGCGGGAATACTCTCTACCAGTTCCTTGATTCCCTGCCCGGTTATGGCCACCGTGGGGATAACGGGAACGCCGAGCAACTCTTCAAGCCGTTTTAAATCAATGCTTATGCCGCGGTGTCCGACGTCGTCCCACAGGTTCAGGGCGACGACCATCGGGACGCCTTTTTCCAGCAACTGGAGCGTCAGGTTGAGGTTTCTCTCCAGGTTGGTGGCATCAACCACATTGATGACCACATCGCCGGTGGCGAGCATTTGCAGGGCGATTTCCTCCGCCTCACAGGTTGGCTCCAGGCCGTAGGTGCCGGGCACATCGATAACTTCCGCCGCCTCGTCCCCGACCTTCGTTTGTCCCCGCGTGTAACCAACCGTAGTGCCGGGATAATTTGAGGCGATAACCCGCACGCCGGTCAGTCGTGAAAAAACGACGCTCTTGCCGACATTGGGGTTGCCCATGAGGAGGATTTGTTTCAGGCCGCCCTTCTTCCCTCGGGGCTTTCTAACGTGTTTTCCCATACCGTGACACGCCATTCTCCCCCTCCCCCATCACTGCTCGAGCTCAACGAGAATCCTGCTCGCCATGCCGAAACCAATCGCCAGCCGGGTACTGCCCAGCTGCACGGTTACCGGCCCCCGCATCAGCATCGAACTGACCTTGGTAATCTTTTTACCCGGCCTGATACCCAGACCGTTGAGACGGCTCACCAGTCCTGCCCCCCCATGGATTTGCATCACCCTGCCACTCTGGCCGGGATACATTTGCCTCAGGTTTACCTGCCTTTTTTCGGCCATATATCCTCTTTTCTATAGAGCCATGCCGTCCCTACTGCCGAGCCCGCTGACACCGGACGCAGTAGCCGGCAACACGTATTTCCGTTTCTTCAATTTCGAAGCCTTTCGCTTCCGGAACTTCCTTTTTCAGATAGCTTGACAATGGGTAGCCAAATTCAATAACCCGCCCACAGCCAAGGCAGACCAGATGATAGTGTTCCCTGGCCGGCTTTACCTCATAATGGTGATGGTTCTCACCAAAATGCAGCTCATCTATCAGGTCCAGCTCCTTCATCATCTGCAGGGTGCGATAGACCGTGGAGAGACTGAGGCGCGGCTCTTTTTCACGGGCGCGACGAAATATTTCATCGGCGTCAAGATGCCCCTGCCCCCGACGGATAATGTCCATAATCAGGGCTCGCTGACGGGTAGACCTCTTCCCGGCCCCATTCAGTTTTCTGCTACCCGTTGTCATTTCACTGCCACCCTTAATGTCTTGATGCTAATGCAAATCATTTGCAATAATAATTATATACTATATGCCATTTCCCGTCAATCTGAAAGCCTTTCCCGTGTTTATCAGCGCCTGTGCAGTGTCGAAGCCCAGGAGAAAATGATGATGACGATTACTATAGCCGCAGCCGAATTAACCAGCAGCATGGTTGGTGCTCCCCAGAAGCCGGCACCGGCGCCGGTGAGCAGGTTGCCCAGCGGCAGCGTGCCAACGGCAAACGCACGTGCCCCGGAAACCCTGCCCCGCATTTCCTCCGTAGACCACATCATCAGCAGTGACTGAATAAGCGTCATGCACATTCCCTGATTTAGTCCGGCGACAACCAGAATAATCAGAGATACAGAGAATAGACGTGAAAAAGCGAAGAGCACCAGCATGGTCGGCCAGGCAATGGTTACCGCCACCAGCAGCCTTCCCCGACGCATTGAATCGGGCATTATAGCGACCAGGAACGGACCAACCGTATTACCAAGTCCAATCGCCGCCATGAGCTGGCTATAGCCAATTACCTCGGTATGCAGAACATCCCGGGCAAATACCGGAATCAGGGTGAACCAGTACGGGAAGACAAAGAGGTTCACCAGAGCCGCAATCAGTATCAGTGCGGAAAGAGCCCGGTCCTGTCCCAAGTAGCGGAAGCCTGCCACCAGGCTCTGCCACATTGATTCCCGGGCCACCGGCACGGGTGGAGGTTCGATTTTCATTGGCAAAAGAGATAGAAAAGATAAGCAGAAGCTGGCGGCAACCAAGGCGAAGCAACCACTGGCCCCGATAACCTCGAGCAGGCTCCCGCCGAGAAGCGGCCCCAGTATAGTGGTACTGCCCTGCGCTACAAACAGGAGAGAGATAGCGGCGACCACGTGGTGTCTTTTCACGATATCGGCAGCGGCGGCATGCCGGGTGGAATAATCAAATGTGTATGATACGCCGCCTACCAGAGTGAACAGAAAGAGATGCCATACCTCAAGATGCGAGGTCTGGAATAACGCCATGATAATCAGGGCACTGACAGCGTAAACCACCTGCACGGTGATAAGAATCTTACGCCGGTTAAAGCGGTCGGCAATGGTACCACAGAAAGGTCCCAGCAGCATGGAAACAAAACGACAGGCCCCCAGCAGGCCAACCAGCAAAGGGGAATCCGTCATCTCCAGAACCAACCAGGCACCGACCACCGTTTCCATCCAGCGGCCAATAAAAGTACCCATTGAAGAGATGAAAAGAAGGCGGAACTGCGGATAGTGCCAGGCGGCCAGAAACTGGCGACGTTCCGTGGAGGGGGCTTCAGCTTCAGGCAATATCAGCCCCCACAGGCCTCAGGCTCCCAACCTGTTTTTAATTTCGGGCATGGCTTTTTGCGCCGCCAGTTCACCCTGCTTGATGCACTCCCGGGCATGATGGTAATCACCCGCCCCGATATGCACAACGTCCGGTTCAATCACGACGTCGGCTCTTTCCAAACCCGACCTCACCAGCGAATAGGTGCCAATGTGTATGGATTGAACCAGGACATGGAGGATATTCGGCTCTCTGGCGTCCTTCGTGCTTCCCTTAATCGATTGGTGTGTCCGGTCGAGCACGCCGGGGATAACATTGACCGCAATAATAAAATCGGCGCCCATTTCTCTGGCCAGGCTTACCGGCACCGGGTTGGTCAGCCCACCATCCACCAGGTGTCTGCCTCTCCGCTTCACCACGGTGAATATCCCCGGCATGGAAATGCTGGCCCTGACCGCTTCTACCACGGAACCTCGGTCGAGCACAACCGCTTCCCCGGTATCGATATCGGTCGCGGTGCAGGCGAACGGTATCAGCAAATCGCTGAATTTGACATTGCCACCGAGAAGCGAGACCAGCAGGTCGCCGAATTTCTTCCCCTTGATGAGCCCGGTCCGGGGCAGGGCCGGGTCGATGAACTGGGTCAGCCTGCGCCTTGAAAGTTCGATGACTTTTTCTTTGATGAGGCCAGCGTTTTTGCCCCGCGCATAGAGCGAACCAACCGCGGCCCCAACGCTCGTGCCGGCAATCAGGTCAACGGGAATGCCTTCTTTCTCCAGAACGGTCAGTACCCCGATGTGCGCTATTCCCCGCGCCGCACCACCCCCCATTGCCAGTCCGACCTTTGGCTTTGGCAATTCAACTCCTCCTCAAGAACCAGGGGCGGATATTGACGAATTTGCCCCAGTAATAGAATAAAATCATGATGCCAAGGATAAGCATCACAATATCGATATACAGCGCGCCGGCAATAGACAGCCTTAACTGTACCCATCTTTCTGCCTCTCCAAAACAGTTGCAGGGTTTGTCGCCAAACCCCTGGATGAGCAGTATGGTGTTATTGGCAATCAGGCCGACGGTAAGTGCCAGCGCAAAGGAAGCCACCAGTCGAGCGATAACACCGGTGATGAGGAGCGCGCCGATTAAAATCTCGACGCTGGGCAACCACCGGAAAATGAACTTATCCAGCGCGGTGGGCAGGAACTCCGGAAAAACGAAAATGACAAACGAGTCCGTCTGGCTGAGAGTTTTCCCCAGACCGGCAAACAGGAAAATAAGGCCCAGAATAATACCAGCGCCGACAGCTAACCAGTTAACACGTGTCATGATATCACGCAACTCAATTGTTTGTGTTTCCTTTGGCGGACCAGCCCCTCATCCCCACAGTTCTTCGATGTCTTTTTCCGCCTGTTTCCCGCCCTCGGCCTTTCCAGCAGTGAGAAATTCCTTATAAGACTGTGGTGAGCCGTACTCCCTCGTCTGGATGACCACCGGCATCGGCACGGCATGCCCGAAAATGAGCGCCTGTTGCTTCGATTCCAGCCGGGAGAGCACCGATTTCAGAGCGCCCTTGCCGGAAATGCCGGCGAGGACACTGTCAACATCCCGCTCGTTGTCGAGCAGGCAGGTGATTTTGGTGCCCATCTGCGACATCACTTCGGCGTCTATGCTGCTGGGACGCTGGTCGATGACCAGCAGCGTTACGTTGTATTTTCTCATCTCGCGGGCGATGGTGCCGAAAATGGTCCTGGCGGCAACCTCCGGGTTCAGAAACCGGTGTGCCTCTTCAATGGTGATGACCAGCGGCTTGGGCTTGGTGGTCTCCTCACCCATCGCCTTCTCCATCCGGTCGCGGTACTGGGAATGAATGCGCCGCGTCAATAGATTGGCCACCAGAATATAGGCAGTGATATCGGTGTAGCGGCCAAACTCCAGGACGACGTTTATGCCCCGGTCAAGGTATTCCAGAACGCGCGCGACCGCATTATCCGGGGCCTGGGGCGCGATGAAAGGGAGGCGGCTTATCGTGGCCAGCCCCCTCTTTAAATTCTGGAAGGTGCTTTCGTGGATAGCCAACTCATTTAATAACTGCCTGGTCTCCTCGGAATCGGGCATGTCTGCGGCCTGCTGCAGCCAGTTCTTGCCAAATCGCCGCCGCAGCTGGTAAATGGCTTCCACGGCCGGCTCGGTGAGGTTCAGGGTCTGGCGCAGCAGCGACATGTCCTCCGGCTCTATCTCATCGTAGCCAATCCGGACGACAAAGTCGGTGCTCACCTTTCTACGTCGCGAGCTTTCTTCATCAAGGGTGAACACCGCCACCTTGGAGGGAAAGAGTTGCTTTAATGCCTTGACGGAACGTCCCCCCTCGCTCGTCCCCGCCCAACCGTACTCGTTATGCATGTCAAAAATCAAATTCACCGCGGCGCTCTTCTGCAGCATGCCGATGAGCAATATGCGGGTGAGGAATGTCTTGCCCGTGCCGCTCTTGCCGAAGATGCCGTTGGAGCGCTTGACCAGTTCCGGCAGGTCGAGGCATATCTTGGTCTCCATATCGAGCGGCGTTCCCACGTAAAATCTCTTTTCGTCCTCGCCGCCGAAGACGAGCTCAACGTCCGCCTGCGAGGCCAGATTGACCACAGAAAAGTGGCTGGGCACGGTCTTTACCGGCTGCGGCCCTTCTACCAGGTTCGCCACGTCGCCGCTGATGGTGAGCATGGGCAGCACGTGCAGGATACCATAGGTGCTCGTGCCGGAGAGCACTTCAGAAACAAAGGGGTCGGAGACATCGGGCGGGGTCAGCGTAAATCGCGGGTCGATGACGCCCAGCTCAATATCGGTTATCATGCCGAAAAAGCGCTGTCTCTGCCCCTCGATGGTGACGTAGCGACCCACCGCCATGTCCTCCACCGATACTGAGCCATCGAGTTTTACCTCAACGCCGCTCTCCAGCGAGCCGGAGACAACAACGCCCAATCTATCCGTCATTTCAGCCTCCCCAGAATCGCCCTGAGCTGATTGAACTGCCCGCCGAGCATTACGGCCAGCTCCTTGCCCGCCGCCACCAGAAAACCGCGCGGGTCTTCCTGCGACTGGCTCATCAGGCGCAGGGCAGCGGGCACTATTTCGTCAACGGCTACGGGCAGATGCGCGCTCACCAGCATATTTAGAAACGCCAGCGACCGCCCGAACTCTTTTATCTCATCGGCAGAACACTGATGGACAAAGCCGTGGATGCGTGCCGGACCGGGCGGCAGGTACTGGTTTATATTATCCCCTGTTTTATGCCCCACCACCAGCGCGCTGAACTCGCTGCGGAGCAGTTTTGAAAGCTGGGGGCTGGACTGATATATAGCCGCCTCAGTGTCTTCATCTTTGCCGCGGGCGATGGGCCTTCTCCCCGGTTCCAGGCTGCCGGTGGTGGCGTGGTAGACGATGCCGTAGATGTCCAGCTCGCCGTCTTTCGTCTTTACCAGGCTGCCCAGAGGCGGAAGTTCATAAAGCTCATAGCACTGCGCGGTAAAGCTTGCCGTGCTGGCTTCTATAATTTCCCCGACCCTGTCTGCTAAACTGGAGTTTATTGGTCTCACCTCCTGTGGCACTCCATTCCCCCTTTGGAAAAGGGGGATAAAGGGGGATTTGAAATCCCTCTCAATCTCCCTTTAGAAAAGGGAGAGGTCAAATCTCTCTTATTCTACCGTCTCTTACTTCCCCTTTTCCTTTTTCTCTTTCTTCTGCTTGGCTTTCTTTACGTTTTTTCTGCCTTTACTGCCCATTTACTGCCTCCCGGTAAAATTAAATCTCCTCTACACCCACCTCGTCCTTATAAGGATAGTGGGACACAGGGGGTTAGGTCAAAATTCTCTTACAATACTGCCTGTCCCAGGTAGAAAGGCCAGACCACTATCCCCAGGATAATCTTCCACCATACCAGTTCCGCATAGCCGATAGTGAACAGCCAGCCGATGAACCATATAATGCCGAATCCGGGTCCACTGTGCTTCATTTTGTTTTCCCCCTTCTTTAACATCGAAGTGAGTTTAATAATATATTACACCCACCTCGTCCTTTTGCTGAAGCTCTTGGCGGAGGTGAGGGTGGGGATTTTTTCCTCAACGCATAAAGACTCCACCAGCTGCCAGAACTCGGCGCGGTCGGCGCCGGTGACCACCGCCTGCTCGTGGGCCTCGCTCAAAGCCACCGGGTAGCCCTGCCCCCGGCGGCACTGGTCGAGGAGCAAAGCGTGCGCCGTGTCCAGCAGCGTGGTATTTTCCGCCACCCAGCGCGGCAGTTCCACCCGCGCCACCTCTTCCTCAAGCCGTATGTAAAAGAAATAAACTCTATGTTCGCCGTAACGTTCCTTCGTTATCCTGGACGGGCTTATAAACAGCGCCGACCTCTCGCCCGGCTCAAGCACGTCCATGAAGAGTTCCCGGTCGGTAACTCCGGCCACGCCTTCGCAGTCCCGGTCTTTATTGGGCGGGCAAAAGCGGTCGCAGTCAGCCACCTCGTGCGGGCAGATGGCCACTCGCAGGACGTTGACCACATCTGTACTCCTGGGGAAGCTGATGTAGCTGGCCAGTGCCATCTTCTTATCCTGATTTTGCTTTCTCATCTCTTCCAGGCAAGGTAAAAAGCCGTTGCCCAGCAGCGCCTCGGTGACGAAGTCGGGAAACGCCTCCAGTCCCCAGAGAATTAAAGTGCCATCGAGCAGCGCCAGAGTGCTACTGCCCGGGGGCTGTTCCGCCGCCAGCGCGGACAGGTGGCGGCATTCCTCAACGGCACGCTTGATGCCGAGCAATGTTCCCTCAACCATCTGCTCACGACCGGTTGCCGCCGCCGGCTTTATCACAAAGTCTTCATCTTCAGCGTAGAGGTGCGGGGCGCTATCCAGCAGGGCATCCGGCTCGCTGCCATACCTGAGGATAACGGTACCGATGTTTATCAGGTAGCACCGCGTGGAACGGTGCCGGTCAACATCAATGTGAGAGCCATCGGCGGCGAGCACGCTGAACGCGGCGGGGGCGGGCGGCGCCGGGTATCTTTCGACCAGCCCGTCGCACAGCTCCGCCACCAGCCACGTGGTCCGGCTGGCCGCGACTTTCCTCTTCAGTTTCTCCAGGTCAATGGCTTCGTCGCCAAAGATTTGCCGCGCGTACTGAAGTCGCTGCTGCCTTTCGGCACGGCCTTCCTTCAGGCGCACCACCATATCGCTGGCCTGCGAGGCTATCTTGGTTATATCCAGTGACACCCCTTTTCCCTCTACGGCAAAGTATAATTCATCACTGGAACGAACTCAAGCCAGTAAGACACCGAAAGCACGGGTATGATATGATGAGATGGGGGTTCACATGCTTCCAATCCTGCTGAGCGTTGCCGTTATCTCCTTCTCCGGGGTCATGATGCCCGGCCCCATGCTCGCCGTCACCCTGGCGAAAAGCTACCGGTCGCCCTGGGCTGGAGTCTGGATAGCCCTCGGGCACGCCGTTATTGAAGTCCCCTTAATACTGCTCATCTACTTCGGCTTCGCCCAGTTCTTTCAGGTTACCGTTGTGCGGCTGGTGCTGAGCGTGGCCGGCAGCGGCATGATAATCTGGATGGGCGTGAGCATGTTCCGCGCCCGCAGCGAGGTTGCCAGAAAAGGGAAAGACCTGCTCTACAATGCCTTCGCCGCCGGCATTCTGACCAGCGTCTTCAACCCTTTTTTTCTGGTCTGGTGGGCAACCATCGGCAGCATGCTCATTATGCGCATCCTCGAATTCGGCACGATGGGCCTTATTGTCTTCATGCTTGTGCACTGGCTGTGCGACCTTGCCTGGCTGACACTGGTATCCAACGTGATTTACCGGACGCATGCCTTCTGGAACCGGCGCGTGCAGGAGTGGCTCTTTATTGCCTGCAGTCTGTTACTGGTCGGCTTCGGCATCTGGTTTCTGATATCGGGCATCAGGCTCGTGATTTAGAGGTGAATTATGAAAGCAGGTTATGTTTACGACCCCATATACTTGAAGCATGAAACCGGCTATCACCCGGAAAATGCCAAACGCCTGGAAGCGGTTATGGCTCACCTTGAGAAAACGGGGCTCATAAAGCAGCTAACACAAGTCGACCCCCGCCCGGCCACTGTGGAAGAGTTGAGCTATGTCCACCAGGAAACGTATATCTCTAGCCTTCAGGATATGGCGGTGCGGGGCGGCGGCTGGCTTGACGCCGACACGGTAATGTCGCCGGACTCCTACAATGCCGCGCTTTATGCCGCCGGCGGCGTCATTGAGGCCACCGATGCCGTCGTCAGCGGCAAGGTGAACAGCGCTTTTGCCCTGGTCAGACCCCCCGGCCACCACGCCACCGCAACGGCGGCAAAGGGTTTCTGCCTTTTCAACAACATCGCCATCGCCGCCCGGCATGCCATCAAGAAACAAAAGCTGGAAAAAGTCGCCATCATCGATTTTGACGTGCATCACGGCAATGGCACGCAGGAAGCCTTCGACAGCGACCCTCAGGTCCTGTATATATCCACCCACCAGTACCCCCACTATCCGGGCAGCGGGACCATTTACGAGACCGGGAGCGGCGCCGCTCAAGGCAGCAAGGTCAACATCCCCCTGCCCGCTGGTTCCGGCGACGATGAATACCGACAGGTTTTTGAGCAAATCATCGTGCCGGTTACCAAACGTTTCCGCCCTGAACTTATTCTGGTGTCCGCCGGCTATGACGCGCACTGGGCAGACCACCTGGCCATGATGGAGGTTAGCGTCACCGGCTTTGCCCAGATAGCAAGGTTTATTAAAAGCCTGGCCGATGAGTTATGCCAGGGTAGAATAGTCCTTACCCTTGAAGGAGGCTACAACCTTAAAGCGCAAGCGTTGGCGGTTAAAGCGACCTTCGATATACTCCTCGGCAACCCGGATATCGAAGACCCGCTGGGGCCACCGGAGCGTCGGCGGGCAGCGCCGGACATCAGTGAACTTGTCACGCAGATAAGGAAAATACATAAAATTGCCTGAGGTATTCTGAAGAGTAATAAGATGCTCAAGGATTTGATATTTTATACAGTTGCCGCTAACGTGATTGCCCTGATTGCAGTACTTGTCGGGGCGAGCCTGGCTGTAATACTGTTTTCGTCTTTACTGATTCCGCCGGTTATTCTTATTGTCTGGAGAATTATCCG
>JBARQF010000016.1:0-23718 GCA_049643605.1 Dehalococcoidales bacterium | reverse complement strand
AATCTCCGCCTGCATACTGGCAACCCTTATCAAAGTTTAAGTTGTAATGATAAAGAGGATATTGCGCGCCATTGACGCGCTGAATGAGAGAGCAGCATCCATATCCAGCTGGCTTGTCGCCGTTCTGATTGGGGTCATCCTGTATGAAGTTGTCTCCCGATATGTGTTTAACTCGCCAACACAATGGGCGTTCGGTTCCCTCCGCATGTTGGGCAGTGCCATTGTCGTCCTGGGTTGGGCCTATGCTCAACTGGTTGATTCGCATATCAGGGTGGATTTCATCTATACCCGCCTCTCGCCGCGCAAAAGGGCGCTGGTTAATGTTATCGGCACCGGGTTATTCTTTTTCCCGTTATTCGGCGCTTTGACCGTGCAGGCAGGTGAAGCAATGTGGGGCGCCTTGCTCGGTGGTAAATTCGTAGTCATAAATTATAGTGGGGCAGTACCACTCCCCTTGCTGCATAAAACATTGATTCTGCTTGGATTGAGCCTTTTTTTCCTTCAATTCGGGGCCCGGTTCGCCCGTGACGTATACCTTCTGGCCAGGGGCAAGGCGCTGTGATCGAGATAAGTCCCGAAATCATGGCGCTGGTATTCCTGGTGGCCGTACTGGTCGGCATCCTGAGCGGCTTTCACATCGCCCTGGTTTTAGCCGGTGTGGCCACTATCGTCGGCTATTTTTTTATCGGGCCACCAGTATTCTGGCTGATGTACAGTCGTATCTATCACATGATAATGAATCACAATATGCTGGCCATTCCGCTCTTCACTTTCATGGGAGTCCTGCTGGCGCACTCGACACTTGCCGAGAATCTCTATGGTGCTTTGCACCTGTGGCTGGGAAGGCTGAGGGGGGGATTGGCGCTAAGTACCCTGATACTGGGCACGATTATCGCGGCCGGCCTGGCGGTTGTCCAGGCTTCGGTGAGCATGCTGACCACTATTTCCCTTCGCTCAATGCTGGAGAGGGGTTACAGCAAGGAGCTGGCCTGTGGCGTAATTTGCGCTGGCGGAACCCTCGGCATTCTTATTCCCCCCAGTATTATGCTGGTCATCCTGGGTATGACGGCCGGCCTATCTGTAGGCAAACTGTTCTTCGGCGCCTTCATTCCTGGCTTTATCCTCTCCGGTCTATATCTGACCTACGTTGTTGTTCGTTGCGGACTTCAGCCGCAAATAGGCCCCCCGGCACCCTTTGAGGAAAGACAAATCTCCTTTGCCAGAAAGATAACCCTGCTTCTAGGCTGGGTATTTCCGCCTCTGATTATTATAATGTCAGTTTTGGGAACGATATTCTTTGGCGTCGCCACTGTTTACGAGGCAGCTGGCGTCGGGGCTACTGCCACGGTTCTGGTCACCATTGTCTGTCGAAAGTTCAGCCTGAGGTTGATGAAACATGCTATGCTGGAGACTTTGCGAGTTACTGGTTTTGTTATGCTCATAACGGCATGTGCCAATGCTGTCGTGGGCGTTTTTATATACTTCGGTGGTAAAGAGGTTATTAGCGAACTGATTCTGGCCATGCCTTTTGGTCGGTGGGGTGCTTTTGTCGCCATCATGCTGGCGGCATTTATCCTGGGCATGTTTATCGACTGGATGAGCATCATTCTAATCATTGTATCGATATTGGTACCCATTGCGCCCGATCTGGGGTTTGACCCGGTGTGGTTTGCCCTTATGCTCTGCGTTAACCTTCAGATGTCCTTTATGACTCCACCCCTCGCCCAGGCGATATTCGTCTGTCAGGGAAGCGCCGACCCAGACCTGGGAGTAACCAGCGGTGATATAATCCGTGGGGTAATTCCGTTTGTCATCCTGGTAATGGTAGCGCTTGGCTTGTTCGTCGCGTTTCCACAGCTGATGCTGTGGCTACCGAGCAAGATGATCGGGTAGCTTCTGACGTCTTAACAGGCCAGGTGGTTAGAAGATTAAATTCATCAGCCAATGCTTGGCAAGGTTAAAGCAAAAATCGGCATAATCAAGGCTTTTCTGATAGATAAAGTAAGCCTGAAAGCTGCCTTCGGTAGATATGGTAGCCAGCAATATGGCGATGATAGCCCAGGCAAACGCCTGGGACAGCGTTAATCTTGATTTAAGAGACAGAAATTTCGTGATTCGGCTGCTTCTCAATGGTTATGGCTACTCCTCATCAGGCAACTTCTCCGCCACGGGTAACTCCTGAACCGGCAGTTTCAGCTCGTTCTTCAGAGCGACGGCATTGCGCGGCGCATACCCGCGCCAGTGGTTGTTGAAGAAGGCGAAAGCGAGCTTGGCCTGCTCAAAGGCGGGCCTTGTTCTATCTGCCAGCTCCCTTATCTCTTCCGGAGAATACAGGTATTTATAGCGCGTCTCGCTATCGCCGGTCCACCACGTTTCCCGGTTACGCCCGTGAAAGCGAAAATAGGCCATGTCGGCCGTCAACGGAACTTCGGCGGCGATGGAGGACTGGAACTTTGGTTCATCAATCTGCACCCAGGCAGCGTTGTGTTCCCGGAGAAGTTCCGCAGTGCGCGGGTCGTCGCTCCAGCTGCGGTGGCGTAGCTCAACGGCGAGCCGGTACTGACCGAATGTCCGGAGCACGGCGGAAAGTATCTGCTGGCCGTGCCGGTCATTCTTGAAGCTCGGTGGGAACTGGGCCAGGAGCGCGCCGAGCTTTCCCGATTTATAGAGCGGCTCCAGGCTCTGGCGGAAAAGGTCGACATCATTCTGGGATATCACCGCCACCTCGCTGGTGGCTGCCTCGTACATCCGGGGATGGGTGAACTTCTGCCATAACTTCACCGCGAAGAGAAAACCTCCCGGCGTGCGACGCACCCAGTTGTCCACGTAGCCGGGATTCGGCGGGCGGTAAAATGAGCTGTTTATCTCCACCGTATTGAAGAACTGGCTGTAATACTCAAGTTCATTTATCTTGCCGGCAGGGTAGAAGTAGCCGGTCCAAGTGCCTCTGCCTTTGGGGTAAGACCAGCCTGATGTTCCGATGTAAATAGCCCCTATGTCAGCCATGATGGTAAGTAACTCTCTTTTTTGATTTATTTTTGTTCAGGGCGACAGGATATGACCAGAAGCATTGGTGCTTCTTCGAGCTTGCTTTCTGCGGAGATGGGAGCGACCTTCCGCCGGGCGAATCCGGTGGCGAATCCGGGATAGGCGACTTTAAAGCGCCAGCCAGTATCGTCGAAGAGCGTGATAAGCTCCGGCAGGTTCCAGATGTGGTGGTCAAGCTCGATTATATTTTCCAGTTTGAAAGACAGCTCCCCGGTTTGCGTCAGGAACATCCATGTGTTGTGATTCCGTGATTCCTTGAGGTCAAGTTTTCTTTCCTCAAGGACAACCCAGTCATTGTATCGGGCAAATCCCTTTTCCAGGTAGTTCTGGATGAGCCAGTCCTTGTTCACGATGTCCAGGGCGAAGAAGCCGCCGGGCCTCACCAGCTTGAGGCAGTCACGCAGTATGTTCTCATTGGTTTCGTCGTCGTAAAAGCCGAAGGAAGTCCAGAGGCAGACAATGCCGTCAAATGGTGGTTCGTCGGCGAGGCTTGAAGCAATCCGGCGCATGTCCGCCGCCTTGAATTTGGCTTTGTCAGCCACTTTCTCCTCCCGGGCTTTCCTCCCCGCGATTTTAATATAGTGAGGTGAGATATCGGTGCCCAGAACCCTGATACCGCGCTTTGCCAGCGCGATGGAGTGGCGGCCAATGCCGCAGTTCAGGTCAAGGACTCGCTCCGGTTGGAACCCCTGTTCTTTCAGGTAACTGATAAGGGAGGCTGTCTCCCTTGGAGCTTGCTTGAGGCGCTCTTCGAAGTGGCCGATAAACAGCTCCGGGTTTTTCTTGAAAAGCTCTTCCGTCCAGTGTGTCATGTAAATTCGCCAGAATTGATTAAAGAGCTTATTTCACCGCAGCTGATTCTGGCTGGTATCGTATTTATAGATGTTTCCATTTGGAGAGCATCAGGTTTTGTTCGTTGAGAAAAAACTTGCCCTCTTCGGTGATATCAACCACTTCGGATCTGATGAGGAACTGGAGGCCCTGCTGGCTGTAATCACGCCGGGCGAACATCCTGCGGAATATGGACTTTGGTTTCAGCTCCAGCTCGTCGATGTTCAGGGCATTCTTTTCCCCGATCGCATTCTTCTGCCGGAATTGCTTGATTACTTTCGGGATAGAACGCATTGTCATCCAGTAGGGTATGAAGAGGACCGTCAGGATAAACATTATGACTATCAGTATTATGAACAGAATACCTTGCATATCCATAAGTAAATCACCCCAATCTATCGCCTTTTATCGATGATGTGCACTCAATATGTTGCCGCAGCACAATTATCTTCTATTGTACTATATCCGCTGTATTATTGTTTATCTATTTGCGCCAGTTGCCCACCAGCGGGATAAGGAAGGCGATGCAACCGGCAAAAAAAATAATGCTCCCGGTGAGCCCCAGCATATTATTGTCCGTGAGGCTCTGCGCGATGAAGAAGACGGCGCAGACAAGGAACAGCAGCCAGCCGACAAGATGATAATGCTTCTCCGTATTGTTGATTGCAGCCGCCTCCTATCTGACAAATGCTGCGTGTACGGACTTATTATAGCATAATTTGGGCTTGGCCTGGTCGCTGCTTCTCTGCTATCTTAAAGAACCAGTCCGGAACGGTCGGGGTGAGGCAAGCTCGGGTCGCCCGCAGGGCGGCTGTTTCAGGTTGCGGCAGGTCACGTGGCAGTTTGCGGTGCATTCATCGATGGCCTGGAATCGACCGTCCGCCTGTTTCCGGGTGAAAGGCAGTACGAAGCGCTCGCAGTGTGCCAGCCCGGGGGAATCGGATTCGGCGGCGCCGAGTTCCTGGCAGGTGGCGTAAGTCATTCCGTTTTCCTCTGTCAGCCTTCTGAGTTGCTGGTGCAGCGCCAGACGAATATCTCTCCGCAGCAGATACCCCTGGCTGGTGCCGCCGCGCTCATAGCGGTATTCCTTTTCAAAGCGTGCGGCGGCTTCCGGTGATTGACTGTGAATCACGCCCCAAATCCGCTGCCACAGGCTGGTGCCGTCCGGGCCGACGGACTTCCGTGGCAACCGGCCGGTGCTGCTGACGATGTGCTTTGCTCCGGTTCCGGCGAATTCTTTAATCAGCGCCTCGATTTTCTCCAGCCGGGCGTTGCCGTACAGAGCCTGGAAAAGGTGAATAAAGACAGGGTCGAAGCGTATCAGGGTATCAATGCCCAGAGCAGAAAGCCGGCGCACTGATGCCAATCTCTGTTCCAGTGTAGGCGCCGCCGGTGAAAGCAGGCGCAAAATATCGGCGGTGCCTTCTATGGTGATGGCGATGAATTTGGGTCGGTAGCCGATGAAGCCCGGCAGGTCAAGTAAAAACCCCGGGTCACCTTTGGTGGTGATGGCAAAGGAGACGCCGTAGTCCATTAGCAATTGAACCAGTCGCTTCACCTCATCCTGGAGCTCCGGGATGGGCTGGCAGGGGTCGGAAACGTTGGAGATGGAGATGGGCGGGCAGACGTTTATCCGCTTCAAGTCTTTTTCCACCAGTTCCGGCAGGTTGCGGTAGATGAGCGTTTCGGCAGAGTAGTTCGAATAGATTGCCTCGCGGGCATAGCAGTAAAGGCAGTGGTGGATACAGTGGGCCGGGCCGGGTGGGGTGACGTTTATAATCCAGAAGTGCGGGCATTTGCGGGCGTGCGTGCGGTACGGGTAGTCGTGCAGCGTGGACCCCTTTTTGTCAATGAGCTTTATCCCGGCCATTATCTAAATTATACATCTAAAAATCGGTGAGCTGCCGGGGATACTGACGGTCACTGTTTGGCCTCTTCTGCAGGGCGAGCGAAGCTGCCGGTATCAAGCGGCAGCAATTTTAATCGACTATTATTTTCCCTTTTGGTGCCGCAACGACTTCGCCGACGAGGGCGGCTTCATCAATACCTTCCCGGTGCATTTTTTCCAGCAGAGCCTCAGCTTTTTCGGGGGCAACGGATATAAACAACCCTCCGGATGTCTGGGGGTCGAAGAGAATATCGGCCAAATATTTTGGCACGGCCTTCTCAATAGCGACCATCCTGGAGCGGAAATCGCGGTTGCGGTGTAGCCCGCCGGGAATCATACCCATTTCCGCGTACTCTCTGGCTTCAGAGAAAAAGGGCACTGCTGCCGAATGGATGACCATGCCGACGTTGCTTCCATCTATCATCTCGCTGGCGTGACCGAGAAGGCCAAAACCGGTTATGTCAGTGCCGGCGTGAACGCCTGCCTCCTGCATGAGTTCGGCGGCTTTTTGGTTGAGCGTGGTCATGCTTTTCACGATTCTGGCTTCCGCACTGGCAGACGCCACACCGCCCTTTATGGCGGTGCCGATAATGCCTGTACCCAGTGGCTTGGTGAGAATCAACCTGTCGCCATCGCGGGCACCAGTATTGAGAACCACTTTTTCCGGGTGGATGACCCCGCTGACGGAAAGGCCGTACTTCAACTCGTCATCCTCCACAGTGTGCCCGCCCACCACAATGGCGCCCGCCTCGTGCACTTTGTCCAGACCACCGCGCAGTATATCTTGTAGCACCGAGATGTCCATGGTTTTTATGGGGAAACAGACGATGTTCATCGCGGTGAGCGGTCGGCCGCCCATGGCGTATACGTCGCTCAGCGCATTGGCCGCTGCCACCTGCCCGAACGAATACGGGTCATCCACGATGGGCGTGAAAAAATCCAGCGTCTGGATGATCGCCAGGTCGTCGGTAAGTTTATAGACGCCAGCGTCTTCAGCTCTCTCCATGCCGGCTATCAGGTTGGGATGAGAGATAAAAGAAAGGCCGGCTAATGCTTTGTTCAGGTCTCCCGGACCTATTTTGCAAGCTCAGCCCGCCCCGTGAACGGTTTCGGTGAGGCGTGGTCTCATCTCATCGCCCATCCATTTGCCTCCGTAGTTACTGCAGTCTACTACTATTATAGACGCTGGCCAGCCCCACCTCAACCGGCCCGACAATTTTATTTCGGCTCTACACGACTTCAGCTGAGCCTTTTTTCGACGATTTCCCAGTTGATGTTCTGGAAAAAGGTGGCGATGTAATCCGCCCGTTTCAGCCCGTAGTCGGTCATGAAGGCGTGCTCAAAGACGTCCATTACCAGAATGGGCTTGCCGCCGGCAAGGTGACCCGCCTCGTGTTCGTTTATCCACTGGTTGAAAAGCTGGCCGGTGACGTTGTCCTGGTAAAGAATCACCCAGCCGATACCGCGCATGGCACCGGTGGCCCTGAAATCCTGCTCCCAGGCTTCATAGCTGCCAAACGCTTCTGCCAGCTTCCTGGTCACCGATTCCGGTCTGGTTGTCGGGCAGATAAGGTTCTCGAAGTAGTATTCGTGCAGTCGCATGCCGTTGAACTCAAAGCCAAAACGCCGCTTCAGTTCGGCGTATTCCGGGTTGGTGGCATCCTTCGTCTTGCCGTTCAGCAGTTCCACCAGCTTGTTGGTGTTATTGACATAGCCCTGGTACAGGGTGAAATGGTTTTTCAGCAGTGTTTCACTGAAACCATCGATGCCAATAAGATAACTGTAGTCCTTTGCCTGATAAGCCATTTTTTTCCTCCTTTTCCCTTCTGTTTCAGCATCTGTTTGACGACCGAAACCAGCGATTTCATTAATTATAAGCGGCTGGAATGTGGACTTCTGCGACTTAAATCACACTACCTATGTTTATTACGGCAATATAATATGCCTGTACCGGATAAGTGTCAATAGGTCGTTATACTTGACTGGAGGGGGGTCTGGAACTATAATATCACTCACCGTTGGAGTTGTTGCTCCAGACGAGGTAAAAATGGGGCTTGAAGATTACCGGCAGAAGCGCAAGTTTGGCAGGACGCCTGAGCCCGCAGGTGAAGCGGGCAGTGGTGAGGGGAATCGCTTTGTGGTGCAGAGACATCAGGCGAGCCATCTGCACTATGACTTTCGACTGGAGATGGAAGGCGTGCTGAAAAGCTGGGCGGTACCCAAGGGCGTGCCGGACATGCCCGGTGTGAGGCGACTGGCCGTGCAGACGGAAGACCATCCCCTTGAGTATATCGACTTCGCCGGGACCATCCCGGAAGGGGAGTATGGGGCAGGAACGGTAGAAATCTGGGATAAAGGCACTTTCCGGCTGGATAACATGTCGTCCAGGGAGCTTGAGTTCAACCTGCAAGGGCAGAAGCTATCGGGTGACTACGTGCTAATCCATACCGACGGGAAAAACTGGCTCCTCTTAAAACGGAAAGAGAAGCCGTAATAATATAAGGAAGGTAAAGAACCTTGAAAGTTCTGGGAATCATGGGCAGCCCGCGGATAAAGGGCAATACGGACCTGCTTCTGGAGGAGGCGCTGAAAGGGGTGCAAAGCCAACAGGCTGAGGTGGAGAAGCTCGTCGTGGATAAAATGAAGATAACGCCCTGCCGCGAATACTACGGCTGCCTGAAGGACGGCAACTGCGTCATGCGCGACGATATGGACGTTGTTATTCCCAAGCTCCTTGAAGCCGAAGGTATCATAGTGGCGTCGCCCATGTTCTTCTATGGAGTTACGGCGCAGTTGAAAGCGCTTATAGACCGCTGCCAGGCGCTGTGGGTGAGAAGGAACGTGCTCAAGACCCTTCCTGAATCAAAGAAGAAGGGCGTTTTCATCGGCGTGGGGGCGACGCAGGGCAAACAGCTCTTTGACGGCTCAATACTTACCATAAAATATTTTTTCCAGGCCTTCGGCGCGGAGTATACCGACGAGCTTCTGGTGTGGGGGGTGGACAAGAAGGGTGAAATCAAAGAGCACCCGGATTTGCTGAAAGAGGCGTTTGCGTTGGGGCAGAGGCTGGTGCAGGAACTCGGTTAGCCCTGCTTTTTCCTCACCGGCTGGCCCGTGGAACTGCTTTTCTATTTCAGAAAATATTCTACTGGCGAACGTAAAATGCTTCCGCCATTATGCTTATTTTTATTGTGCTAAATACCTAAAATTTTTAAAAATTATCTGATTTGATACAAAATGGGTTCGGGAATAACCTTGACAAGGATATAATGTGTCTGGTATCCTAATCCAGAATTATGTCCCGAAAGCCTTTGATTAAGTCAGTGGTTATAATTCGGCTTAATTTTTTTAAATATAGTTCGGTATGAGATTTCTAATAACAGCGGTTGTTGCCTATTTAATTTACCTGGTTTTAACTGTAGGTTCCGGCAACATCCTTCTCTGGAATGCCGCGGAGTTAATCATCGGGGCGATTTTTGCCCTGTTGGTGGCGGCTCTGGTCAAGAATAGATACCTCTCAAAGAGCCTGCGCATGCTCAATCCGGTCAGATGGTTCATCTGGCTTATCTATCTGTTCCCGTTCTTCTTCGCCATGGCGGTGGCAAACGTTGACGTTGCTTATCGCGTTATCACCGGCAGGATTAATCCGGGCATTGTGAAAATCTCCCCCAATCTGAAAAACGATATGGCTCTTACCATCCTGGCCAATTCCATCACATTGACGCCGGGAACTTTGAGCGTTGACGTGGACGAAGAAACCAACGACCTGTACGTACACTGGATTAATGTGCAACCTGACGTGCTCAAGGAGATGCCCAGAGACTACCATGCGATTTGCAGCAGTTTTCCTGACTGGGCCAGGAGGATAGCGGGATGATGTGGCTTCCGGCGGCGATTGTGGTGGTGGTCTGCATTATTATCGCCGTCGCCAGGGTGTTTATCGGACCGGGAGCGCCGACCCGTCTCGTTGCCTTTGATACCGTCAATACACTGGTCGTTGCCGTTATGGTGGTCCTGGCTATACAGTTCGACCAGGTCATTTTCGTTGATGTCGCCATTGTTTATGCCGTGCTCTCGTTTATTATGACGCTCTACGTGGCCCGATTTATCGAGGGGAAGAAGTTTTAGATGGGCGCTTTGAACGTAGTAACCTACATATTTATAATAATCGGCCTCTTTTTCAATGTGGTCGGTGTCTTCGGGCTGCACCGTTTTCCTGACGTGTATACCAGGCTGCACGCCGCCACGAAGTGCACCACATTCGGCTCGATATTCCTTATCATGGCCGTGATTCTACAGTCAGCCAGTATCTGGGCGATGGAGGGGACTTACTCATCCCAGTCAATCCTCTCCATACACTCGGTAATTGCGCTTGTTGTTCTGCTCATCACCAACGCGACGGGCGCACACGCGATTGCCCGGGCAGCACATCGCAGCGGCGAGAAGCCGGCCAGGGCAGTTGTTGATGACCTTGAAGGGAAGGATATTGATGATTGACGCCGCTGTCTTGCATATCATAATGCCGCTGGCCATAGTTGTCTGCGCGATATTTGTGGCCGTCTGCAGAGACCTTCTGTATGCTGCGGTGGCGCTGGGGGTATTGAGCCTCCTTCTCGCTCTTGAGTTTTTCCTGTTGCGTGCTCCTGATGTGGCCATTGCCGAAGCGGGCATTGGCGCGGCGGTGACGACGGCTATCTTTATCATCGCCATCAGGGCAACGAAACGTATGGAGTAGCCATGAGACAGGTTGTTGCTTGGTTTGTTTTGATAATAATAGTTGCAGTCTTGATAACCGGGGCACTGCTCATGCACCCGTTTGGTTACCCGCCTTCTGATATGGATGATTACATGATTGCCAATTCTCAGGCGGAAACCGCGAACAATAACGTGGTGGCGGCAGTCCTGTTTGATTATCGCGGTCTGGACACACTGGGAGAAGCCACGGTCCTCTTCACTGCGGTGACCGGCGTGTTGCTCCTTTTCCGGGCTTTGAAGAAGAAGGAGAAAAATACGTAAATGCTGTCGAAAATCGTGCGCACCATAGCGAACCAGCTGATACTGTTTGTACTGATATTCGGGCTGTACGTTATCATGCACGGACACGTTACACCGGGCGGGGGCTTCCAGGGCGGTGCCATCATTGCTTCCGGTGTGGTCATGCTGATTGTGGCTTTCGGTTCCACCGAGATAAAGAAATCACTCCGCGAGAGCCACCTTTCTATAGTTGAAAGCGGCGGCGCCCTGATATTTATCGGGATGGCCTTTGCCGGTATGGGCACCATCTTCTTCTACAATTTCCTGGTCGGCACGCCTTTCTTCGGCGGAATTCCGCCTACCGGACCCAATCCGGGCGACGTGTGGACGGGAGGAGTCATCCCACTGATGAATTTCGGAGTCGGACTGAAAGTTATCGCCGGGCTATCCGCGGTGGTTCTCGCCATGGCGCTATTCTCCAGCGGGGAGGAAATGGAAGAATGATGCAATATATTCCTTTTAATATCCCATTTGTTGCCGCAGCGCTCCTGGTGGGTGTGGCTCTGTTCATTATTCTGTTCAAGCGGAATCTGATAAAAATCGTGATGGGTATCGCCATTTTAAGCTGCGGGGTCAACCTGTTTCTGGTAGCTCTGGGGTACCGGGCGGGGGGCGTTGCTCCCATCTATACGGCTACGCCGGAGGGCGTTATGGTGCTGCCGGTACCACAGGCACTGACCCTGACCAATATCGTCATCGGTGTTTCCGTGATTGCGCTGATGCTGACCCTGGTGATGCATATCTATCGCCACATGGGCGATATTGACGCCAAGAAATCAAGGTTGCTGAAAGGGTAGAGTTTGGAGTACTTAACCATACATTCACCGATACTGATTGTGGCCATACCGCTGCTGGCGGCATTTGTCATACCGCTGCTCACCCGGTTAGGCAGTAAGATAAGAGATACCTTCAATGTCTCCATTCTCAGCTTTGTCACTTTACTGATAGCTATACTGGCCATAGACGTCTATACGAATGGCACCCGCATCTATACCCTCGGCGCGGCGGTGCCGGAGATGGCCATACCCGAGAATTACATGGTGCCGATACGTATCATGTTCCAGGTGGACGGCCTCTCGATGTTCATGGGCCTGACCACGACGGTGGTCGCGCTGGCCGCGCTGGTCTACTCCCTTCAGTTTGTGAAAAATGAGACCGGGCAGGACCGGTTCTATTCGCTGTTCATGCTTTTGTATGTGGGCATGATTGGCATGGTATTCACCGGTGACATGTTCAACCTGTTCGTCTTCCTCGAGATACTGTCCATCGCCGGCGCTGCTCTTGCCGCATACCGCGTCAACATGGCTGATGCCGTGGAGGGCGGTTTCAAGTACATCGTCGTTTCGGCGGTCAGTGCCCTGCTGGTGCTCTTTGCCATAGGTATATTGTACGGGCAGTACAACCTCCTGAGCATCGCTGCGCTGGCCCAGAACATGCAGTTCAACACTCTGGACATGATTGCTCTGGCGATGCTGTCCATCGCCTTCGTTATGAAGCTGGCGGGCGTGCCCCTGCATATGTGGGCGCCGGATACTTACGCCGTGGCCCCGGCAGGTATCACGCCCATGATTTACACCTCCAGCGCCGTCTCCATGTATGCCCTCTACCGGGTAACTTTTACGCTGTATGGCGGCCACTTTGATACCACGGCCATCGGCTGGATAGTTATCATTCTGGGCGTGCTCAGCATGTTTATCGGCGTTATGATGGCGATTCACCAGACGGATATCAAGCGCCTCATGGCCTATCACGCCATCTCGCAGAGCGGTTACATGTTGCTCGGCGTGGGTGTGGGGCTGGTGGTGCTCACCGACCCCGTGGCGCTGGCCAATTATGGAAGAGACGCCATGAATGGCGGCATATTCCACATCATAAACAATGCCCTCTACAAGGGTATGCTCTTCCTCACCGCGGAAGCCATTTTCTTCCGCATCGGGACCAGGGATTTGAACAAGATGGGCGGCCTGGGCCATAACATGAAATGGACAACGATTTTCTTCATCATCGGGGCGCTCGCCATTTCCGGAATCCCGCCATTTAACGGGTTCGCCTCGAAGCTGCTTATCTACGAATCAGTGTTCCGCTTTAACCCGCTGCTTTCGATTATTGCCATGTTCGTGTCGCTGGTGACGCTGGCGTCATTCACCAAGGTATTTTATTCCGCCTTCACCGGGCCGGAAATGCCCGCCTACAAAGAGGTCAGGGAAGTTCCCCGGTCAATGCTCATCGGGATGGGTATCATGGTGGCCTTCATCATCTTCTTCAGCATCTTCCCCGGCCTGGTGGTGGATACTATCGTGGCTCCGGCGACGGATGCCCTGATTGACCAGGCAGGATACATTAACGGTGTTATGGGCGCTGCACCCTAGAGATAATGAGAATGAAGAGGAAAGGCAAATAGAGGTCAGGAGATAGGGAATTGTCAGTTATAACGTACGGATACGCGGTCTGGAGTCCAATCATCTGGCTGGTGGTGCTGCTGGTGGTAGGGGCGATTGTGCTCTATGTGCGAAGTCGCGGCCAGAAGCGCTACAAGAAGGGGACGGCGCAGACCGATATTTTTGTCTCCGGAATTCAGGTGCCACCGGCCGAACAGCGCCACATTCCGGCACATAACATATACTGGGGCTTTTTTGAAGCGTTGAAGGGATTCTATAGCGCCATGATGCGACCTCATACCGGAATTCTTAATGATTACCTGCTCTGGCTGGTAGCCGTAATGGCGATAACGGTCCTCGTGCTGATTATGGTAATTTAAAACGGAGAGCGTATTTCAGGAAAGACGATGAATTTAAAGGCATTTAACCGAGCACTCTGGGTATACCACCTCAACACCGGGTCCTGTAATGGCTGTGATATTGAAATTTTAGCCGTGCTGACACCGCGCTACGATGTCGAGCGTTTCGGCATCATGCTGGTGGGCTCGCCGCGCCATGCCGATGTTCTGCTCGTTACCGGGCCGGTAGGGCGCAGCATGGAGGACAGCGTGCGGCGTGTCTATGAGCAGACCCCGGACCCCAAAGTGGTCATGGCGGTGGGTAACTGTGGGGCGGAGGGTGGTGTCTTTCACGAGGCTTACAGCCTGGTCGGGCCTATCGACCAGATAATACCGGTGGACGTGTATATTCCCGGCTGCCCTCCCAGACCGGAGGCGATTATCGAAGGGGTAGTGAAGGCCTGGGCGAAATTGGAGACGCTGGCCAGGCAGGAGGTTTCATAGGTGGAGAAGCTTAGCCCACAGGAAATCGTTGATAGCTTCAAGAAAACGCTGGGTGGCGGTTTCGTTGACGGCAAAATCTACGAGCGTGAGGTCGCCGTCAAGAAGAACCGCTTCCGCAGCATATGGATACATGTCAAAAGAGAGGCATTGCGGGGGGCAGTTCAGCATCTGTCCAGGATTCAGGAATATCCTCACCTGGTTATCATCTCGTCAAGCGACCTGGGGAGTGAAGTCGAGCTTATCTACCACTTCACCATTTACTACGGCAGCCATCTGGAGGAGATAAGCGTGGGGCTAAGGGTTACTCTTGCCAAGAAAGACCTGAAGATTCCCACCATAACTGACCTCATCCCTGGCGCTATCTTCACCGAGCGCGAGACGCCGGAGATGATGGGGGTGGAGGTTACTGATATACCGGACGGAAGAAGGTTGTTTATCGCCGGCGATATTCCTGAAGGCGTGTATCCCTGGAGAAAAGATGGGACCGGGCCGGATAAGTATTTACGGGTTCTGCCGGGCAGGAAGCCGAAGGGGAAAGAGTAAGGAAGGGCAGCAGGAAAAATGGCAGTTAATGAGACGGAAAAAACGACCTACACCATACCGATAGGACCCATTCATCCCGCACTTAAGGAGCCGATACAGCTCGACCTTGAGATTGACGGGGAACAGGTCGTTGATGTCGATGTAAAAGTGGGGCAGGTTCATCGCAGCGTGGAATGGCTGGGAATGAACCGCAATAATCCCGTCCAGACATTATATCTGGCAGAGAGAATCTGCGGCATCTGTAACATCTGCCACCCGTTCTGTCTGGTTCTGGCGGTGGAGCAGGCGGCAGACATTGTAGTGCCGGAGCGCGCCGAGTATATCCGGGTCATCGCCGCCGAGATGGAGAGAATTCACTCTCATATCCTGTGGGCCGGCGTGGCCGCCCATGAGATTGGCTTTGACACCGTCTTCTATCTCACCTGGAGAGTCCGTGAGGAAATCATGGACATGATAGAGTTTGCCTTTGGCAACCGGGTGACCAAGGCAATATTCCAGTTTGGTGGGGTAAGAAGGGACATAACCGAGGAGCAGGTACCTCGAATACAGCAGGGGCTGGACTATTACAAGAGCATTTTCGAGCAGCTGAGGCGTATTTTCCTTGAGGACGAGACGGTAAAGATGAGATGCCGTAACGTCGGCATCCTCCCGTATGAAGATGCGCTGAAGCTGGTTACCGTTGGGCCGACGGTGCGGGCCAGCGGTGTCCCCAAAGATGTACGGCAGGACCAGGCGTATTCCGCTTACGCTGACCTTGACATAAAGGCAATAACGCCGGATATTGTTACTGGAACTGTGGTCGGTGACGTTTACGACCGCATCATCGTCCGCCTGCTTGAGGTGGCGCAGTCGATTGAAATCATAGAGGAATGTATTAAAAACATGCCTGAAGGACCCATACTCACCGAGGCCAAGATGCCCAGGTTGCTGAAACTGCTCACCGATGCCGAGGGTGAAGGCGTGGGGCGCGTGGAAGCGCCGCGCGGCGAGGATATCCACTACGTCCGTATGGAGACGGGCGTGAGCACGCTGTCGACCTGGAAGGTGAGGGCACCGACATACATCAATCTGGTTGCCGTACCGACCATACTCAAGGGCATGCAGATTGCCGACGTGCCCATCGCGTTCGCTTCCATTGACCCGTGCATGTCATGCACCAACCGGGCAATAATTACCGATAAAGCCACGGGGGAGAAGTCGGTGATGGACTATGAGGAGATGCACCGGCTCTCCGTACAAAAAACGAAAGAGTTGCAGAGATGAACTTACTGGGAGACAGTTTGCTGCAGAACGCAATTGTAATCATTATTGGTTCCGGTATCGTTGTCATCATCGGCGCTATCTTTGGCATGCTGTACCGCGGTATTGACCGCAAGCTGGTGGCGCACATGCAGGGAAGGGTCGGCCCGCCCATCGTGCAGCCCTTCCGCGATATGCAGAAACTGCTCATGAAAGAAAGCATTATACCCAGAGGCGCCATATCGTGGCTGTTCACGGCGGCACCTTTGCTGGCCATCATTTCCGCCAGTGTGCTGCTCCTGTATATTCCGCTCTTCGGTCAGCCGGCACTGCTCGGCAGATACGGCGATGTGATACTGGTGCTGTACCTGCTCATTGTGCCCTCGCTGGCTTTTGTCGCCGGTGGGTTTGCTTCCAGTTCTCCGTATGCCACCGTGGGCTCCCAGCGCGAGATGATTATCATGATGAGCTACGAACTGCCGCTGGCAGTGGTCATTCTGGCCATCGCCTGGAAAGTCAGCCAGGTCACCGCGGCGAACCCGTTCCTCATGAGCACAATAGGCTCTTATCCGATATGGAACCTGGTGGGACCGGTGGGTAGCGCCGGAGCGATATTAATGCTGCTTGCCCTGGTGGTGGTTACCATCGGAGAGGCCGCCAAGGTTCCGTTTGACATTGCCGAGGCGGAAACGGAAATCGCCGGCGGACTGCTGGTTGAATATTCGGGAAGAAACCTGCTCCTGTTCTACCTGGCGGACGTCGTCAAGGCGTTTGCCATGGTGGCATTGATGGTAGCGCTGTTCGTTCCCTACAACCTGTCGCCCTATATCGGGGTGCAGGCCGCGTTCCCCGCGGGCATCATCGATGCGTTGTTCTTCCTGGTCAAGGTCTTTGTCACCATGTTCTTCAGCATCACGCTGATACGTGCCGGCATGGCGCGGTTTAAAATCACGCAGGCCAGCGCGGTGTACGTTATCGCCATGACGGCCGTCGCTCTGGCTGGCATGTTGCTTATCTGGGTTGACTCCATGATTTGAGGTTTGATATGTGGGAAGGCGCGCTTACAGTAATTAAACAGCTTTTTCAGAAACCGGCAACCAACCTGTTTCCGGTCAAATACGCGCCGGAATCAACGCTTGACCTGCTTGACAAGGTGACCAGGCAGGAAGTGGCGCTGAACCCGCCGGTTGCGGTGCCGCCGCAGTTCCGCGGCAAGATAGCCTATGACCGGCAGAACTGCACCGGCTGCCAGCAGTGCGTTAAGATATGCCCCACCATGGCCATCGAGTTTTTACCTGAAGAACGCAAGGTCAAGATATTCATTTCTCGCTGCTGTTTCTGCGCTCAGTGCGTTGACGTCTGCCCGGTGCATACGCTGACCATGACGGAAGAGTTCCTGCTCTCCAGCTACGATAAATTTGCCGACGAGCTCATCGTGACTGATAGCGGGGAACTTCCCGGGTCAGTGAAGAGGAAGGCAAAAAGCGCCGAGGCAGAAGAGACATCGGAAGACCAGTAAGCCGTAGTAACAGGCTCGCTCACTCAAGCGCTCTGATTTCATCCAGACGTTCCTCAATTATCAGCTCAGCCACGCGTTCGCCGCTTTTCCGCACGGGAACGGAAAGTCTGCCCCCGGCTTTCGTAGACTTCGGCTGAATACCGATGATATATACCTGTCCGCAGAATTCCTGTACGTATGAGATAAGTGTTGATAAGGGCATACTGTGTGTGGAGAAAGATAGGGTGGCTATCTCCCCCGGCGACAGCCGCCTGATTGCACCCGGGGGCAATCCCATATCCGCCGCGTCAACCAATATCAATTGTTCCGGTCGATTCCGGCGTATGACTGAGGTGTAGCTCTCCGGCGCGCTGCCCGCATCTATGGCCGTGATGGCCTGTCGGCCGGGGGTTGATGGGTCTGGGGCGCTGGATTCTGCCGCCAGCCTCTCGTTTATCCTTCGAGCGACAAGCGGGCCGACGGCATCGTCACCACCCAGCGGATTACCGACACCCAGAATAATTTTATGGTTCACCTGAGTATTCTAGATGTCCGGCCCGTGCTTATCAAGTTGCAGCTGATGGCACGGGATCGCGGCGTGATAGTATGTCCCCCATCGTGCCAATGGTCACGTCATAAAGCGGGATATCCAGGCCGCTGGCGGCGATGGCCTTCTGTGCCATATGCACCAGTCCGGAGCAGCAGGGCACTTCCATGTGCACCACGGTGAGGCTTCTCGGCGTTGCTTGGCGCAGAATGGCGACGAGTTTATTCAGGTGGGCACCGAAATCGTCGAGTTTGGGGCAGGCCACCAGCAGGGCGCGGTCTTTTAAAAACTCCCGGTGGAAGTCGGCGTAGGCGAAGGGAACACAGTCGGCGGCCAGGAGGATATCGGCATCCTTTAAAAACGGTGCCGAAGGCGGCACCAGGGTCAGCTGCACCGGCCAGTGGGCCAGCGTTGATGTGATAGCGGCCGCGGCTGATTCGGACGGTTCGGCTTTCCGGGGTTGAAACCGGGCAACATTGGCCGCAGGGCAGCCGCAGGGAAGCGCATGCTCTGGCGGCGCCTGTAAATGCTGCTCAACCGCCTCCTCGTTAAATTCATCAGCCTCACGTTCCTCGATGATAAGCGCTCCCTGCGGGCATTCTCCCAGGCAGGCGCCAAGCCCATCGCAGTACTGCTCCTTTACCAGCTTTGCCTTTCCATCGACTATCTGCAAGGCCCCTTCGGCACAGGAGGGCACGCAAAGGCCGCAGCCATCGCATTTTTCTTCATCAATCCTGATTATTTTTCTGAGATGTCTGGTGACCATGTTTATGCCTCCTTTGCTGTTGGCTCCTCGCCTTTGAGTTGCTGCCACCTTTCCTCGCCAAGGCACTGTCGGGCGGAAGCGCACCAGTCAATGCAGGAGGGGGTTTTCTCCTTGTATACGGACTGTCCGCATTTCTGGCATTTTACCCGCATTTCATCGGAAAAAATCTCCACCGTGGCGCCGCAGCTCGGGCACTTGTGGAGAGAAACTCTCAGTTTGCGCATATCCTGACCGGGACACCGTATCATGAAAACCATCTCCTCATCATGCAGGGTAAAGGCGTATTACTACCGACATATTAACCCTATTGCGTCGCGCTGGCTGTGATTTAAGTCGCATAAACGCCGACATCTTTACTCCGGATAGCCTGCGGGGGAATAATGAATGATGGTAGCGCGCTTGCGTCTCTACCTTGCCACGATGCTTTTACCGGCGATTTCCTGCTTCCGATACCATTTGCAGACAGCATCGACTATTTCCTCGGTGCCATCGCAGGCCCGGAGCAGGTGCAGGTCTTCTTCTGAAATAAAACCTCCGGCCAGCGTATGGCTCTTCAGCCAGTCCAGAAAGCCGTTCCAGTAGTCGCTGCCGTATAAGAGCACCGGAAAGGGCCTGATTTTGAGGGTTTGCATGAGGGTCAGCACTTCGGTGAGCTCATCAAGCGTCCCCAGCCCGCCGGGCATGATGACGAAGGCGGTGGCGTATTTCACCAGCAGCACCTTGCGGACAAAGAAGTGACGCAGCGAAAGGGAAATATTGGAATAGGTGTTGGGCATCTGCTCTTCCGGCAGCTCAATGTTGACGCCCACCGATTTGACTCCGGCCTTTAAAGCACCTTTGTTGGCGGCCTCCATCAGCCCGGGTCCGCCGCCGGTGATTATGGAAAAACCAGCTTTGCCCAGGCTGTAAGCGATTTCTTCCGTTTTCTGGTAAAGCTTGTCACCCGGCTTCACTCTTGCTGAGCCATAAATGGAAACGGCTGGCTCCACGCCGGAGAGCCGGTCAAACCCCTCCACCAGCTCGCCGATGATGCGGAACATACGCCATGATTCTTCTTTGGCCAGTTCATTGATTTCATATTCCTGTGGCATGTCTTTCTCCCTGTCTCAGTAATCTTAAGTTATTTGTTACTATCATTCTCGAACGCGGATAACAGGAAACGGGCGATTTTGCGTCGGAGGAATGGGTACCACAACCAGAAGGTGGTATGAGTTCCCGGGAACCAGCTTAGGGCCGGTTTGCCGAAGGCCTCCCAGAGGTCGAGGGTGGCTTCTTTCGGTATATATTCGTCCCAGAGGGCATTGAGCATCAGCACGGGACGTTCCTTCAGGTAGTGCCCGTAGGTCATCGGGTCAATCAAAAAGCTCTGGCTGGGCGGCGGTACGTTCTCGTAGCCCTTCTCTACGACCTCGCTTAGATATTGCCTGTAGACCTGCTGGTTATGGTTGTATTCCTCCTCGGTTACGCTGTAGCCCTTCCGCATGGATTTCTTGCGGCTGAGATGCCCTATCTTCTGCGAGTTACCGCCGGCGACGAGAAAAGCGCCCGCCTTGATGCGGTCGTCTATGCCCATGGTTATCGCCGAGATGAAGCCGCCAAAGCTGATACCGATTACCCCCACCTTTTTCCGGTTTATTTCGGTACGACTTTTGGCCCAGTCGATTACCTGGCGCACGTCGGTTACGGAAATGACGTAGTTTTCAAACCATTCTTCAGGGGTGAGGGCAGGGTAGCGATATTTCACCTCATCCGGCATGCGCCGGGAATGAAATACCGAATAAAGAGCAAAGCAGGCCATGCCCTTCTTGACCAGCGACCGTGCCAGCATCTTGCAGGGGATGAGAAGCTGGTCGCCGATGCCGTGGAATAATATTACCAGCGGCGCACCGACGGCATCCAGCGGCCGGAAATACTCGGCCATGACGGTATTGTTCTTTTCATAGCGCGTCGGGTGGGCGGTGGGATAGCGAACCATATAGTGTGCCCACTGACGGTGCGTCTGTATCAACTTCATATCAGCGTGCAGCCCATCGCCTGAGTAATGGAACGGATTCATAGCTCACCTTATTAAAATTATGGTTTAACGACCGGTCCAATATGGTATCTCAAACAGGGTCAACTCTTTGTCGATTTTTAATTCTGGAGCTCGGTAAAAAGCACTGCTTAAGACACCTGGCACTCACGGTATCATCAACGATTTTCGGCGGTTTGTCAAGCGCCGCCGCGTGAGTGCGGGGTATCTATAATGGTGCGTAACTTTCGGTTGGTGTTTGACCGTGCTATTTGGTAGAATAGCCTGTGACGCATCGTCTGTCTCCCTGAAGCTGGCACTGTGTATTTGGAGGATGATTTCGACCGTGCTGACCGTTCGACCGGAAATACCTGAAGACATTGATTCTATTCGCCGTGTTAATGAGCAGGCGTTTGGTCAGGAGGAAGAGGCGGAAATTGTCGATAAGCTGCGCGACCGGGCCGCACTAGCTGTCTCCCTGGTGGCGGTTCAGAAAAATGAAATTGTGGGGCATATTGTGTTCAGCCCGGCGGCGATAGAATCGGAATCTTTGAGCTTCGAAGCCGTCGTCCTTGCCCCGATGGCCGTTTTGCCGGCATATCAAAAACAGGGCATCGGGGGACAGTTGGTACGCGCCGGCCTTGAGGAATGCCGGAGTCTTGGCTGCGAGGTGGTTGTGGTCCTGGGTCACCCGACCTATTACCCGCGCTTCGGTTTTGTGCCGGCCAAGCCAAAGGGCATAACCTGTGAATTTGAAGTACCCGAGGAAGCTTTTATGGTTCTGGAGCTTCGGGAGGGGACATTAACGGGAAGAAGCGGAATGGTTAAATTTCGGCCTGAGTTCCTGGGAGCAGCGTGAAGTAAATTCATATACCAGCGCTCAGGTATAAATAGATAGAGCTTTCACAACTACATTCTATATAGAAGGAGGAAACCATGATAACCACCGATAAACTCATTGTCTGTGCTGCTATCTGTGGCAGCTTTCTGGGTAAGGAGGTAAATCCGAACATACCGACCAGCCCTGAGGAGATTGCCGAAGAAGTATATCGCTCCTGGAATGAGGGTGCTTCTATGGCCCATATTCACGCCCGCAATAAGGATGGTTTGGCCACTACCGACCCTGAAGTCTTTAACGAGATAACCCGCCTGATAAGAGGCAGGGACTGTGATATTGTTCTTGAATTCAGTACTTCCCCGGGACGTGAAGAGGGCGCGAGCATTGAGGATGGGTTTAGAGTCCTTGAGGCTAACCCGGAACTGGTGTCCTTCAATGTTGGCGTCGCTGTCTTTATGCGCGCCGGAAAGGAACAAATCAGGCCCTGGACGCGTTCCTTCGGGGAAAGAATGCTCAAGGCGTTGCTGGAAAAGGATATCAAACCTGAGTTTGAGCTGCATGGCGGATTGAGCAGCATTGCCGTGGATGTCAAATATTTTATTGAAAATGTCCCGCTCCCTAAACCTTACTGGATTGACTTTCCTCTGGGAATGCAAAGGACGGCACAGAATGCGACCCCCTATACGCCGAGAACTCTGATGCACCTGGTTGACCAGCTTCCTGAAGATTCGATGTTCATGACCCTTGCCGTCGGCGCTGACCAGACACCGGCCGTTGTCCAGTCGATTCTTCTGGGCGGCCATGCCCGGGTCGGCTTTGAGGACAATATATATTACAGCCGGGGAGTTCTGGCCAAGAGCAACGCCGAATACGTTACCAGAATAGTCAGGATAGGTACGGACCTCGGGCGGAAGATAGCTACTCCGGATGAAACGCGTGAATTGCTGGGATTAAAGAAGCTGCAGGATAAAAAGAAATCCACTCTAAAATGATGAAGGTTTCAGCAAATTGAGGGAACGGGGAAAATGCTGGTAAGGAACGCCCCGGTTATAGAGACTGATGTGCTGATAGTCGGCGGGGGTGGCGCTGCTGCCCGGTCTGCAATCGCCGCAGATTCGATGGGGGCCAGGACCCACATGGTGGTGAAGGGGGTCTTCGGTTACAGCGGCTGTACGCCGATAGCCATGGGAGGCTATGCCGCTGTCTTCGGCAATGCTGATTCCAGAGATAACTGGGAGGACCATTTCCGGGATACCTGTATTGGCGGGGGCCTGCTCAACAACCAGAAACTGGTGGAAATCCTGTGCCGTAACGCCCCGGATCGATTCAAGGAACTGGAGAGTTATGGTTCTCTGTTTGACCGGGATGATAATCAGAGGTATTTTCAGCGACAGCTCGGAGGACATCGCTACCCCAGGACCTGTATCAGCGGCGACCGGACCGGCGGGGAGATGATACGCGGGCTCTGCTGTGAGGTGCTCAGAAGGCAAATCAGTGTCACCAATGACTGCATGGTGTTAAAGCTGCTCGTTGAGGACAAAAGAGTCGTTGGCTGTGTTGCCTATGATATGAAAAAGGGAAGCTTCCTGGTATTCAAGGCAAAAGCGGTAATTCTTGCCTGCGGCGGGAGTGGTCAGATATTCAAGTATTGCATTGCCCCCTACGGGAAGGCTGGTGACGGTAACAGGATGGCCCTGGAAGCGGGAGCCGAACTGGTTGATATGGAGGTCTTCCAGTTCCACCCCACCGGTTACATCGTCCCTGAGTCTATGGCCGGGCATCTGATAACCGAGGCGGTGCGGGGTGAAGGCGGCAGACTTTTTAACAAACACGGCGAGCGTTTCATGGCAAGATACAACCCGCAACAGATGGAGCTTGCCTGCCGGGATTTTACCTCGCGGTGCATTTATTTTGAGGTACAGGAGGGGCGGGGCACCGAACACGGCGGCGTTTACCTGAGCGTGACCCACCTGCCAGCCAGTGTTATCGAGGAGAGGCTGGACACCGTGTTGATGAGAGGGCTGAATGACGGTCTGGATATCAGGAAAGAGCCGGTCATCGTCTATCCGTCTTCTCATTATCAGGATGGCGGTGTGGTGGTGGATACCAGCTGGGAGTCGACAAAGGTCAGGAATCTATACGCCTGTGGCGAGAGTGCTGGTGGGGTACATGGTGGCAATCGACTCGGCTCCAATTCTTTACCGGATTTGCTGGTGGCGGGGAAGATTGCCGGTGAGGCAGCCGCCCGGGCAGTT
>JBARQF010000015.1:0-2073 GCA_049643605.1 Dehalococcoidales bacterium | reverse complement strand
GCGGGCAGAGTTTATGCAGGGAGAGCACGTAATAGTTTTTCAGGCCACCCTGCTCTGCCTGTAGAACTGAGGCGGCAACAGTCGGGGCGGTGGTCTCAAAACCAATGCCCAGAAATATCACCGATTTATCCGGGTTCTCCCTGGCCAGCGAGAGCGCGTCGAGAGGCGAATAAACAACGCGTATGTCCCCGCCGGCTGCTTTAGCCTCCTGAAGGCTGGAGCGACTTCCGGGTACTCTAACCATGTCGCCGAAGGATGCCACCACGACATCGGGCAGCGACGCCAGGGCGATGGCTTTATCAAGGTCAGCATTATCCGTGACGCATACCGGGCAACCCGGCCCCGAGGTGAGGGTGAGCGCCGGCGGCAGCAGTTGCCTGAGACCGGATTTCATGATGGACACGGTATGCCCGCCGCAGAACTCCATGAAACGCGCTGGTTTGCGGGCGTGTTGCCGGATGCTGTGCACCAGCCCATCGGCCAGCCCTGACTGGCGAAATTCGCTGACCAGTTTCATTCACCCTCCATGAGTTTGCTCATTTCAACGAAGATGGCGAGCGTCTCTTCCGCCTCGGCCTGGTCAAGGATATTGATGGCATAGCCGGCGTGGAGGAGCACGTAGTCGCCCACTTTGGCTTTGGGGGTGAGCATCAGGCTCGTTTTCCGGGTGGTGCCGCCGATTTCAACCTCGGCATCGGTTCCGTCTATCGATTTAATCCGTACCGGTATGGCCAGACACACGTAACTTACTCCTTGCCGTTATTCATTTTATGGTTGGCGATAACCGCCTGCCCCAGGGAAATGCCGCCATCGTTGCAGGGCACCAGCCGGTGAGTGAGCACGTGGAAACCTTCCTTTTCCAGCGCGTCAACCGCCAGATTAAAAAGCAGGCGGTTCTGAAAAACGCCGCCGCTCAGGGACACCGTTTTCAGCCCAGACTGTCGGGAAATCAATCGGCAGGCCTCCAGAATGATTTTCGCCATTGTTTTGTGGAATCTGGCGGAGATAACATCCGGGCTGACTCCGTTTTGTGCCTCGTTCACCACTGCGGAAACGAGCTCTTTCAGTTTAATCACCGCCGGCTTTTCATTTTCGGAGATGGTGAAGGGGTATGGCTCAAACCGGCTAACATCATCAGGCGCCAGCATTTCAAGCTCGATGGCGGCCTGGGCCTCGTGGTCAACCTGGCCCCTGACACCGGCTAGCGCCGATATGGCATCGAAAAGCCGCCCCGCCCCTGAGGTAAGCGGAGAGTTCAGCCTTCGTTGCAGCTGCGTTTTGATAATTTCAATCTCATCGGGTTGTATTTTACCCATTACGGGGTGGTCACCAAAGGGTGTTTCCGGGTCGAGCAGCGAATGAACATAGCCGAGTGCCATGCGATATGGCTTGCGAATGGCGGCTACACCGCCCGTCATCGGGACATACTCAAGGTGGGCTGTGCGCTCGAAGCCGCCCCAGTCGCAGACCAGGAACTCGCCACCCCAGAGGTTGCCGTCGGTGCCGTATCCCACGCCGTCAAAGGCAACGCCGATGACTGGCTCCCTGAAACCGTTTTCCACCAGACAGCTGACGATATGGGCGTGATGGTGCTGCACGCCGATTGTTCTTAATCCTTTATCGGCGGCATATTTCAGGGCGTGCTTGGTGACAAGGTACTCCGGGTGCAGGTCATGAGCAATGATTTCGGGCTGGACGCGGAAAAGCTGCTGGTAAAGGTCGATGGTGTTTTCAAAGTGTGCCACCGTCTCTTCATTGTCCATGTCACCGATGTGCTGGCTCAGAAAGGCATAATCATCCCTGGTCAGGCAGAAGGTGTTTTTCTCCTCGGCGCCGCAGGCCAGCACCTGTCGGGCTTTGAAGGGGAGAGGAATGGGGGTCGGTGCGTAGCCGCGGGCGCGCCTGACGGCGCGCGCCGTATCTCTCTCCACCAGATAAACGCTGTCATCGTAGCGGGCGTGGATGTCGCGGTTGTGCCGCAGAAAATAATCGGCGATGTTATTAAGTCGGCGCCGGGCCTCGTCGTTATCCTGACAGATTGGCTCTTCGCTGAGGTTACCGCTGGTCATAACC
>JBARQF010000014.1:0-2645 GCA_049643605.1 Dehalococcoidales bacterium | reverse complement strand
ACACCTCTTCCGTCTTCGGGTAAATAGAACCGCCGGTATAGAACTCAACGACCAAGCGTCCGCCGCTCATGGCAGTAATTTGCTCAGCCGCACGTTCCACTGCTAAATGATAACGGTCACCAGCGGCAGGATGCCCCTGGTACTTCCAGGTAATTACTTCTGCAGGCGCTGCTGGAGCAGGCGCCGGTGCTGGAGCTGGGGCCGGTGCTGGTGCTGGAGCTGGGGCAGGGGCGGGGGACGGGGCTGGCGTTGGGGCCGCACAAGCAGTTATCAATCCACCCATCAATGCCACCACCATAACCAACGCTATTATCCCTTTTTTCATCATTTTCTCCTATTAAAATTTTTAATCCCGCCTGTATAAAAAATTGTTACGTTGAAAGTTACTACCTCCTTATCTCGTATTTTGAGATACATCATCCTAAATATTGAACGTGTTTTAATCGCGAATTAGACTTTGCAGCAATTATAGTTAACTGATAATAGTAATGTCAAGTAACTAAAATAAGTAAAAATAAATTACAAAATATAGTTAATACAATCTTGGGCATATTGATGCTCTACGAATCAGCGAAGGCCGTATGCAGACAGAGTTGAGATAGTGAACCAGTGCTTGGTGTTTTGTTTCAGGTAGCAAGACTGACAGGCTGTATATAGAGGCTAATTAAGAATGGAATTAGATGCTTAGTTAAGCTTCAGCGGCATATAGCAAATATGATGCGAGAAATACAAGAGAGGAACGATATTGTTGGTCAAAACGAAGAACATTCATTCACGGTAGATCTGTGTTAGGGGGTACATTACCGGGTCTATTTCTGTTGCCTCAAACTTGCCTTATTGGCTGTTAAATTCACAGTTGGAGCACAGGTCTTCGTTATAAGATGCTATACAGTAAACCCCATCATCTTTCCAGCAGGGTTTGCCGCAATTATTATGTTCGGAGCGTTGCACGCATGGAGGGCAATTGTCATGGTTCCAACAGAGATAGAACTTGATATGGTGGGAGACTGCTGCCTTATTTAATCCTTCCTCCCTCAACTTTTGAACAAAGCGCAACCGTCTTAGGTCGTTGTCGGAATAGAATCGCTTGCTGCTTCTCTTCTGAGGCTGAATTACGTCGTATCTCTCCCATACGCGGATCGTTTGGGGATGCAAGTTCAGTAGCTCTGCGACTATACCTATTGGGTAAAGTGGGCGGTTCCCGGTATCTTTTTGGCTCACTATTCCTAGTATACTCACATGAAGCAAAATTATCAATTGAACTCTCCGCGACACCCGGTTGACCTGCCCCCCAAAAACTGGTCCAGATAGAATGTCAATCTAAGCGAAATCACAACAATTGCTTGTCTCGTTACCTATTGCACATTCTGGACGTTTGTTCAATTAAAATTTAATTGTGATAAATACTCGGGGTTATTGATGAGCACCTTGCAGCACTCTGCTTACTGTAGACAGTATCCGTCTGCTAGTGGCTGGCTTGTGGATATAAAGGCATCAGCCTCACTGCGAAGCTCTTTTGGTTTAGTTGGGTCCTACTCCACTGGTAACGAGAATCATTCTCAGTTCCTCTTCGGCGCGTTCCGTAACAGTTACCACGGTTACTTCCTCAACATAGATCTGCTATTGAGCATACGGCCTTGCTCATCTCTGCTTTCTACCTTTCAACGTTTGACACGCAGGAGTCTGCCATTAAGGTTACCCTGCCCTTCCTGCAATGCTTTACAACTCACACAAAGGGCGGCCAGTGGCAGTGTTTCTAGCCGAGCAGGATTTATAGGTTGCTCACAACTGTCACAGAGCCCGTATGTTCCTTCATCGAGTTTCTGTAAAGCGTGCTCCAGCTGAACCAAGGTGTCCCTTATGCGACTTTGTAGGGCTACGCGTTTTTCCAAATCTGCCGCGCCATTGGCCTCTTCTTCTATCTTACCAAAGGGACTTCCATCTCTCCTTTCTGTAAGGCGGCTGCTATCACTACGTTGTTCCAACTCCTCGGTTAATTGTTTTCGTTCCTGCTCTAAGCGAGAGCGGATAACGTTGAAATCCATAGTCATCTCTCCTCCTTCCACCGATGGTGAAGGTACATTTGGTATTCTTAGTGCTTGTCGAAAGCTATTTAAATGTGGTCAATTGAGAGAGCAATAGCAGGAGACAACACTTGGTTTGGTATCAACACTACTAACAGACCAATCTTCGCTAATGATGCTCGGCACACACGGTCCATCTGTCCACACCAGAGATACGAGCAATTTTGGATGTTACGATATCTCCCATCTCAGTGAAGTCTTCTGCCTCCAAGATAGCTATGACGTCATAGAGCCCGGTCACAGCGTGGGCCGATATCACACCGTTCCTCTGTTTAATTGAGTCCGAAACTTCTTTAGCTTTGCCTTGAGCAGTGTGAATTAGTACAAAGGCTCTCTTCGTCACTTCCACCTCCTTTGCGCTTCATCAACAACTTACCTGCGGCCTGTATTCGTTCGCTTCCAGACACTGCGTTAAGCCGCTCAAAAAGCACAAATAGACACTGTGTTGGAAAACGGTTTTCTGTAGTGGAGAAAAGGGGAGTCAGCTAGAAAATGCGTTCCGGGGCGGTTCTAAACGCAGACGTTCCCCCCTGCGCTAGACCTGCGGTAGATCTAAATGAG
>JBARQF010000013.1:0-11174 GCA_049643605.1 Dehalococcoidales bacterium | reverse complement strand
TCGATGGGGTAGAGACACTCGATGATGCCGGAGAGCACCTTCTCATTGAGTACATCTTCCCGTATCTTGCCGGTCTTGGGGTCTTCCATGAGGAAGGTAACCGGGTTCTTGGCCTCAAACTCCGCACCGTGTTTGGCCAGCACCTGGGCCACCTTATCGATGTCGCGGAAGCGGGCGCCGATGCCCGGGCGGCCGAACTCGCAGCCCATGCCGACCCAGCCGCGATGAAAGCGGCCGGTGACATCGTTGGTCTTCATCTCCTCCGTGCCGCGCCCGGCGATTTTCGTTTCCTTGTGCTCGGTCCTGGGGTCGGAGAAGGTGGTGCGCAGGGAACGCGGCCAGGGAGCTGGCTCTAATACGAAAGCATCGACGGGACAGACGCCCGACTTGAGGCAGACATTGCAGTCCACGCACTCGTCCTCATCGATAACGGCCATGTCATCCTTCATGATGATGGCTGCCATCGGGCAGTAGGGTAGACAGGCCTCACACGCGATGCACAGTTCCGGGTCAATTTTCATTCTGCATCTTGCTCCTTTATCTGAATTTGGTTATTTTGCCAGGTCTTCAATGTCCAGTTCTTTCAAAGTCTCTGGCAGTGGCATACCGGTTTTTCTATCCCAGCCCACCATTTGGTAGTACTGGTCCATCATCTTTTCCCAGTGGGGAGCAATGGGCTTGTCTGTATTCGGGCCATCCACGCATTGCGAGCCGTACCTTGGCGATGTTGTCTCCTTGTCCGGGGTCAGGCCGCACTTGAGGTTGTAGATACGCATCATAGCGACCACGCGCCGACCAATCTTCATTACCTCTTCCAGGCTGAGGTTCCAGCCGGTGGCGGCGTTGATGGATTCGGTCTGCGTTGCCGTATCGTTAAAGCTGCAGAACCAGCACTGGACGAGGCAATCACTGACGGTCATAGAGCCGGTGGAGTTGGCTTCCGCCTGAACCACATGGTCGGGGTTGAAGACGTCCATGGGATTAGGCATCTTCCACAGGTCTTTGTCCATCACCAGCATCTGGGTCTGAAGTGTGCTGCTGTCAGAAACAACGGTGTCCAGCATTTCCACCCAGCGTCCGCGGTGGTCATGGCCTCTGGGCGTATTGCCCTTGCCGGTGAAGATAGCCCAGTTAACCGCCTCACCGCCCATTTTCTCGGCGGCGAGTTTCACGCCTTCCGCCAGGGTATCACCGTAGCCTTCGCGGTTGGCGATTTTCTTCAACAGGGCGCGGGTTGCCTCCACGTTTCCCCAGGTCATTTCCAGGCCACCGAGGTCTTCCTTTTTCAAGGCACCCTTTTCGTAGCATTCCATCACCCAGCCAACAAGCCATCCCGCCTCGTTGGTGTCCATACCGAGGTTGTCGCACTCATTCGATAGTACCACGGCGGCTCCCGGGTCTTTCTGTCCAATCTGCGGTCCCCAGGAAGCCCACTGCTCATATTCAGGCTCTTTGCCGAAGAAGCCCTTGTATGGGCCCTCGGTGACGGTCATGAGTTCATAGTGGTGGGATGCACAGCCGTAGCAGGGATAGTTCTGGCTCTCAAAGAGGGAGCGAAGACGCTGCCCGTCGAAAAGGTCTTTTTCCGGGAAGACGTTGGTCTGGTAGTTCTTGACCGGCAGCCAGCCTGCAGGCTCTGCGGCCGGTACCACTCGACTGGTCCCCCAGTTGAAAACGCCGCCGCCGCCAAAGGCTTTGGCCCCTTCAGTGGTCTTCTTGGCCAGCTCGCCGAGCTTCGGCGAGTCAGCAAACTGAAGTTTATTGGGGGCACGCTGGGCGGCAAAAGCCTTGAGTTTTTTCGAGCCCATCACGGCACCGAGGCCATTGTGGGCAGCAGCATGGCCGCGGTCGCCAAAGACGCCGGCGAACCTCACCATATTCTCTCCCGCCGGGCCGATGCCGAAGACGCTCATTGCTCTTTCTTTATAGCCCAGTTCTGCCTTGATGGCGTCCTCCGTTTCCCAGCTACCTTTGCCCACCAGTTTGCTGGCGTCCCTGAGTTCAGCACCACCTTCATGCAGGTAGAGGTATTTCCAGGTAGTAGAAGCACCCTGAACGATGATGGCATCATAGCCGCACCATTTAAGGTAGGCCCCGAAGTTACCATTGGCCTGTGAGGAGGTGGCGCCATTGGTCATGGCACCTTTAGTGGTTATGGAAATGGTACCGCACCCTGGAATTCGGCTGCCGCCGAGAATGCCGGAGCCGAGGAAGAAAATGTTCTTCGGGTCAGACCAGTCGGTTTTTGGGTCCACCTCTTCCATCAGATATTTGGCGCCAAGTCCTGTACCGCCGAGATACCTGCGGAGCGTGGCTTCGTCTAGGGCCTCATCCCATAGCTTGCCCTGAGTCATATCGACTCTCAACACTTTACCTGTAGAGCCATACATGCTTTGCATTCCTCCTTTTATCCCCCATAAAAACCGGGGGTTAGTTTTATATTGTCTCCTTCTTTCAGTTCGAAATCAAGGTTCCGGAGCGAGGACAGAAACGTGCCGTTAAAAACCACCGCACTGTAGTCAAGCAAATTACGCTTGGAGTCGATGAAAGCCTTCTGGTTGAATCTGGGATACTTCCTGGCCAGTTGTTGCAGCAAGTCCATAATCGATGAATTACCGGTAATTTCCTGGTCGAAAACCAGCCTGTCCCAGCCTTCGTGTTCGAAGTCTTCCTTCAGCCAGGACATAACCTCAACGCTTACCTTTACGGTTGCCTTATTATTGACTCCGGCTCCGGCCACACCCGATTTCATACCTGTCCTAGCTCTCTGTTAGTTCAATATGCGGGACGTTGTGTGTTACGACTATCCCCGTGCCAGCTTCAGATATTCACGACCCGATTTCACAATCATCGTTACGATGTTGTAAACGATGAACTTAAAACCCTGTTCCTTGCGCAGTTTAAGTGTATCCGCGTCATAGGCTATGGTGCCGGTGGCTTTGCCGGCGGCGTGAATTTCCTTAGCGAGATTATCAATCATTTTATGTACTTCAGGATGGTTCTGCTGACCGGTGTAGCCCATGGCTGCGGACAGGTCATTCGGGCCGATGAATACGATATCGATGTCGGGAACGGTCAGTATCTCTTTGATGTTTTCCACCGCCTCCATGGTCTCTATCTGCACGATGACCAGATTCTGGCGGTTTGCTTCCTCTACATACTCGGCCGCCGGCCCCCACATTCCCCAGTTGTTAGCCCTGACCCCGGCCAGGCCTCTCCTGCCCACCGGTCGGTATCTGACCGAGCGCACCACGCTTTCCACATCTGCCTTGTTATTGAGCAGCGGCAACTGCACGCCCAGGGCACCCATATCAAGGTAGCGGAGGATGTTCTGCTGGATGTTCATGGCGACGCGAACCAGTGGCGTGGTGTTAGCCGCGTCGGCCGCCCGTATCATCTGCTCGCATGATTCCAGGCCCATTGGACCATGCTCGGCATCGATAAGGGCAAAATCAAACCCAAGATGGCCGACGATTTCGACAAGGGAGGGATTGGAGACATTGACGAATACACCGTAGGCGGTTTCACCGGCCTGAATTTTCTCCTTGGTCAGATTTTTTCTCATGTTTTTTTCGTCCCCCCTTTTAAAGTATGCAACCGTCTGGTATGTTATCACAGGCGAATTTTATTTGTCAAAAAAGCGCCATATTAACGGGCACGATTGCGGTTAAAAGCAGGTTAAAAGTAAAGGCAAATCGTGCTATAATCAGGTTTATGAGAAGAGAGCTTATGGACATCCTGGTATGTCCGGTGTGCAAGGGCGAACTGCAGCTAACCGTCGAAGAGGAAAACGGGGAAGAGATAGTCAGCGGCTCGCTGTACTGCGCTAAATGCCGGGTGAACTATTCGATTACGGACACCATCCCCGACCTGCTACCGCCGGACCAGCGTAATTAGTCAGGCCGATAGGTCGCACCGCTCTGGGGAGATTCCCACACCTCAACGCTGGAGACAGAGACTGGCGCTCCCGCCAGTTTTTCGCTGAGTTCGCGGTAGGTTATCGTAGCGAGGTGCTCAGACGAGGGGTTTATCTCGTCGAATGGTGGCACATCGTTGAGGCAGGTGTGGTCGAATTTATCAAGGATATCATTCAGGTGCTTTCTAAGTTTGGTGAAGTCATAGGCCATGCCGGCGTCGTCAAGCCCGGCGGCGTTTATCCTGGCCACCACGCGAAAACGGTGCCCGTGCAGTGCCTCGCACTTGCCCTGGTAGCCCCGCAGGAAATGAGCGGCATCGAAGTGGCTTTCCACGGCTATTTCATACATGATTAAACCCCTTTATTCCAGCTTGAGGACTCCCTGTTTTTCGGTGGCGTTCTGGAGTAGTTCTTTCACCGTCTTGCCCGCCACCGGGTGAACGGTATCCGAGGCAATTTCATCCAGAGGGATGAGGACAAAAGCCCTTTCCGTCATTTTGGAGTGGGGAATAACCAGCTCCGGGGTCTCAACGACCTGGTCGCCGTAGAGGAGAATATCGATGTCTATGCTTCGGGGTTTGCCCGATTTGCTGACCCTGCCCAGCTTGCGTTCAATCCCCTTGGCAAGCGCCAGAAGCGCCGATGGCTCCAGTCGGGTGAAAACCTGGCATACCAGGTTGAGGAATCGCGGCTGGTTGCTGTCGCCCAGTGGCTCGGTGTCGTATATAGATGAGACTTTGCCCATGCGCAGGCGCTGTGACAGGAACTCCAGCGCTCTATCCAGGTTGGCCTGGCGGTCTCCCAGATTGGAGCCGAGGCCAAGGTAGACGGTTTCGGCTTCAGTCATGTGATATCCTCCTTCTAATAATAGCGTCGCTCATCCGGCAGACGCGGACCATCTGCTTTACGTCATGGACTCTGACGATGTCAGCGCCGCCGGCGATGCCAATTGCTATCGTGGCGGCGGTGCCCTCAAGGCGCTGGTCGGCGGGCAGGTCCAGCACGAGGCCAATCATCGACTTTCGGGAACTGCCCAAAAGAATCGGCTTGCCCAGCGTCCTGAGTTCATCCAGGCGGTGAACGATTTCCAGGTTCTGCTCCAGGCTCTTGCCGAAGCCTATACCCGGGTCAACAATGATATTGTGCTCGGGCACTCCGGCCTCAATTGCCTGCTGGATGGCTCTCTCAAGGTCGGTAATGACAGCGGGCATGATGTCATCGACCGGCGCGTCCCGCTGGTTGCTCATCATGATTATGGGCACATTTTGCTCGGCGGCCAGTTGCGCCAGCCTGGGGTTGCGCTGCAACGCCCAGATATCGTTGAGCATTACCGCCCCGGCTTTCAGCGCCCGGCTGGCCACGTCATACTTGTAGGTATCGATGCTGATAGGCACCGGTATTTCATCTGCCAGCCTTTCTATGGCGGGGATGACCAGTCGCAGTTCTTCATCAATGTTGTCTGCGGATTGCGGCTCCATTCCGGGGCGGGTGGACTCCCCGCCGATGTCGATGATGTCAGCCCCTTCCTCCACCATGCGCCGGGCCTGTGCCAGAGTCGCTTCGATGTCAGTACCGAGTCCATCCCCGGAGAAAGAATCGGGGCTGAGGTTGCAGATGCCCATAATATAGGTGCGCTCACCCCACCGGAAGTCGGCCTTGCCAATGCGGGTGGCGCCTATAACTGAACTTTTTGCTTCCAAATCGCTTTCCTGTCAGGTTGTTAGGACAAAGAATTATTGACTATTATTCTAGCACCTTCACGGCGGTTAGCAAAGTAGTTGCCGGGCTCAAGGTTGCCGGCCAAAGAACGGAAAGGAGTTAACAAGGCGAAACTGATAACGGGGAGTTAAAGAGGGGCGAAGCCCCTCTCTTAAAAATCTTCCCCCTCTCCTTGAGGAGAGGGGGACAAAGGGGGTGAGGTGAAATTATAAGTCAGTGGTTGGCGGTGCCGAAGCGTTGTGGTATTATTTTATTGCGGTCGGAGGTGACATGCCATGAAAGAGGAACTGGAGAAGCTGGCCAAACTGGAAGCGGAAATAAAGGCCGGCGGCGGTGAAAAACGCGTCCAGCAGCAACATGACTCCGGTAAACTGACGGCGCGGGAGCGCCTTGACCTTCTTTTCGACAAGGGAACTTTCCACGAGCTGGACTTATTTGTGCAACATCGCTGCGCTGATTTCGGCATGGACAAACTGTCCATACCGGCCGACGGCGTGGTTACCGGATATGGCCAGGTGAACGGTCGAACCGTGTGTGCCTATGCCCAGGACTTTACCAGCCGGGGGGGCACGCTTGGTGAGATGCATGCCAGGAAGATATGCAAAGTGATGGACCTGGCGATGAAGATAAAGTGCCCCATGGTCAGCCTGATTGACAGCGGCGGGGCGCGCATCCAGGAAGGGGTTAATGCCCTGGACGGTTATGGCAACATTTTTTTCCGCAATGCCTGTGCTTCGGGCGTCATCCCGCAGATATCGGCCGTCATGGGGCCGGCGGCGGGTGGGGCCGTCTACTCGCCGGCGATGACCGACTTCGTCTTCATGGTGAAGAAGACCAGCCACATGTATATTACCGGCCCCCACGTGGTCAAGGCGGCCACCAGTGAGGAAATAAGTGACGAGGAACTGGGCGGTGCCATGACCCACAATACAAAAAGCGGTGTGGCGCATTTTGCCTGCGATAATGACCAGCAGTGCCTCGAAGAGATAAAAAGCCTGCTCGGCTACCTGCCCTCCAGCTGTGAGGAGAAAACGCTTGACATAACACCCATAGATAAGCCAGACCGCACCGGCCCCGCGCTGGATGAAATCGTGCCGCCGGAAGCGAGCAAGGTCTATGATATGAAGGCCGTCATCCGTTCCATAGTGGATGATGGTGAATTCGTTGAGCCATACCAGCATTATGCTATGAATATTATCACCTGCTTTACCCGCTTTAACGGGCAGGTGGTCGGCATCATTGCCAACCAGCCGAACCATCTGGCAGGGTGCCTTGATGTCAATACCTCGGATAAGGCGTCCCGGTTTATCCGTTTCTGCGATGCTTTTAATATTCCCTTGCTGACTATGGTGGATGTACCGGGATATCTGCCCGGGAGTCACCAGGAGTGGGGTGGCATCATCCGGCACGGCGCCAAGATGCTGTGGTGCTACTCCGAGGCTACCGTTCCCAAGATAACGCTGATTATCCGTAAAGCATACGGGGGGGCATACATTGCCATGTGTGCCCAGAGCCTTGGCGCTGACTATACACTGGCGTGGCCCAAGGCGGAAATCGCGGTTATGGGAGCGGAAGGTGCGGCGGCCATTATACATCATCAGGAAATCAAGGAAGCCGATGACCCCGCCGCTAGGGAAAAAGAAAAGATAGAGGAATACCGCAAGCACTTCTATAACCCGTACATCGCGGCGAGTATGGGCTATATCAACGCCGTTATCCCACCGCGTACTACCCGACCGGAGATAATCGCGGCATTTGAGGCGCTGCGCAACAAGCAAGAGACCCGCCCGACCAGGAAACACGGCAACATCCCGCTGTAATCCGGTTGCTTTCATTGATACGAGGTTAAAGGGGCCTCTAACATTTCTTATGGGTAAGACACTATCCGAAAAAATACTGAGCGCCAAATCGGGCAATAACGCCAGAGCCGGGGATATCGTCATTGCCTCGGTGGACCTGTCGTTTGTGCAGGACACCACCGGGCCGCTCACCGTCATGCAGTTCCGCGAGAGCGACCTGAAAAAACTGGCCAGTCCGGAGAGGACGGCGGTATTTATCGACCACGCCGTTCCCAGCCCAACGCGTACGCTCTCAAACGACCACCTGGTGCTGCGCCAGTTTGCCGGCGAGACCGGGGCGATAATGTCTGACATCGGTGAAGGTGTCTGTCACCAGCTGGTAGCTGAATCCCTGGCCCGGCCCGGAGACATCATCGTCGCTTCCGATTCCCATACGGTGACGGCGGGCGGACTGGGTGCCTTTGCCTCCGGTATGGGCTCATCGGATGTGGCGGTAGCCATGGGTCTGGGAAAGACTTGGTTCCGTGTCCCGGAGAGCATCCGAATTACGGTCTCTGGACAATTTCAGAGAGGAGTTTCGGCAAAAGACCTCATTCTTCATCTTATCGGGCGACTCGGTGCCGATGGTGCGACCTATAAGGCACTGGAATTCGGCGGTGACGGGATAAAAGGAATGACGATGTCGCAGCGTTTCACCGTGGCCAACATGGCGGTGGAGGCGGGGGCCAAGGTCGGCATCTTTCCGTCAGACGAGATAACGAAGGCTTACCTGGTGGACCAGGGGCGAGGCATGGATTACCAGCCTGTCGCTCCCGATGCTGAAGCCGTTTATGAGCAGACGATACAGATTGACCTCGATGCTCTTGAGCCCACCGTGGCCCGACCACATACCGTGGACAACGTTGCTTTAGTTCGAGAGCTAAAAGGGACGAAAATCCAGCAGGTTCTTATTGGCACCTGCACCAACGGGAGATTGGAAGACCTGGAAATCGCCGCCGGCATTTTAAAAGGTAAAAAATGTCATGCCGGTACCAGACTTATTGTCGCTCCCGCTTCGCGGCGGATATATCTTGATTCTCTGGAGAAAGGTTACTTTCGGACTCTGGTTGAAGCCGGAGCAACGATTCTGCCACCGGGATGCGGGCCATGTCTTGGTTTGCACCAGGGGGCGCTGGGCGACGGGGAGGCCTGTCTCTCCACCTCGAATCGCAACTTCAAAGGCCGGATGGGCAACCCGAAATCCTTTGTTTATCTGGGCAGCCCGGCCACAGCAGCCGCCACGGCGCTCACCGGCGAAATCACCGACCCCAGGGAGGTAATGTAAGTGCTCAGGGGGAAAGCCTTTAAATTCGGCGACGGCATATCTACCGACCACATTATTCCCGGCAGGCATGCGCATATCAGGAGCAATCTTCCTGAGCTGGCCAAGCACGTTCTGGAGGATGCCGACCCCACCTTCGTTTCACGGGTCGGCGAAGGCGATTTCATCGTGGCCGGCAATAACTTCGGCCTTGGCTCCAGCCGCGAACATGCTCCCCTGGTCATCAAGATGGCGGGAGTCAGTGCCATACTGGCCAAGTCAGTGGCGCGTATCTTTTTCCGCAATGCCATAAATCTGGGTTTACCGGTACTGGTATGTGATACCGATGGCATCAATGACGGGGATGAACTGGAAATTGACCTTTCCGCGGGCACGGTCAGAGATATCACCAGCGGGCAGAAGCTCACCTTTGGCAAAATTCCGCAGGTAATGCTGCGTATCCTCGATGCGGGTGGCCTGATTCCTTATATCAAGAAACATGGCGATTTTAAGCTATAATAGAGAGGGATAATGTCAATGGTCTATAATGTTACCCTGATTCCCGGCGATGGCATTGGCCCGGAGGTCACCGAGGCGACCAGGCGGGTTCTGGAAGCTACCGGCGTTGCCTTCCAGTGGGATGTAGCTGAAGCTGGTGCCGGCGTAATCGACAAATATGGCACGCCGCTGCCTGATTCGGTGCTGGGGTCGGTAAGAAAAAACAAGGTGGCTCTGAAAGGGCCGATAACCACACCGATTGGCTCGGGCTTTCGCAGTGTGAATGTTACCCTGCGCAAGAAACTTGACCTTTACGCCTGCGTTCGCCCCTGCAAGACCTATCCTGGAATACCTTCTCCTTATAAAGATGTTGACCTGGTGGTCGTCAGGGAAAACGTGGAGGACCTTTACGCCGGCATTGAATTTGAGCAGGGCACACCCGAAGCGTTAAAACTTATCCGGCTCACCGCGGAGGCAAAGAAAGGCAATATCAGTGAAGATTCCGGTATCAGCCTGAAGGTCATTTCCGAAACAGGAAGCCGACGCATTGTCCGGTTCGCCTTTGAATATGCGTGCGCTTACGGAAGGAAAAAGGTCACCGCTATCAGCAAAGCCAATATCCTCAAGTTTTCTGATGGGTTGTTCCTCAGAGTTGCCCGGGAAGTAGCCCTGGGGTATCCGGGTATTGAATTTGAAGACCGATTGGTTGATAATATGACCATGCAGCTGGTGAAGAACCCGCGGCAGTTTGATGTCATCGTGGCGCCGAATCTTTACGGTGACATCCTGTCAGACCTCTGCGCCGGGCTGGTGGGGGGACTGGGGGTTGCGCCCGGTGCCAATGTCGGCGATGAAATCGCTGTCTTTGAGCCGACCCACGGCAGTGCTCCCAGGTATAGCGGACAGAACAAGGTAAACCCCATGGCAATGATGCTCTCCGGCGTTATGATGCTTCGCCATCTGGGTGAGAAAGACGCTGCCGACAGACTGGAAAAAGCCATCGCTGACGTTATCGTCGACGGCAAGAACGTTACCTATGATATAATGCCTGATAGCGAGTCCGCCGTCGGCACTTCACAGGTTGCCGATGCGGTGATAGAAAAACTGGCAGCAGGCTAAAGGGGGTGGCGCTAATAGCCGCGAAGCTGAGGGAAATAAAGACCAGAGATATTACCGAGGCGGTTGCCCGGCTCTGCCAGAGCGCCAATTTTGAGCTTAACGAAGATGTCCTGGCGGCACTGAAGCAGGCGCAGCAGAACGAGCAGTCTCCGCTGGGCAAAGAGATATTGCGTCAGCTGGTGGAAAACGCCCGCGTTGCTGAAGCCAAAAACCTGCCGCTGTGCCAGGATTGTGGTACCGCCGTTATTTTCCTTGAGGTGGGACAGGACACTCACGTGGTCGGTGGCGAGCTTGAGGCGGCAGTGGCGGAAGGTGTCAGCCAGGGTTACACGCAGGGATACCTGCGCAAATCCATGGTCAGCCAGCCATTTTCCGAGAGAAAGAATACCAAAGATAATACTCCCCCGGTAATTCACACTGAAATTGTGACCGGGGACCATATCAAGGTTATCTGTTTGCCCAAGGGAGCCGGCTCCGAGAACATGAGCCGACTGGTAATGCTGCGGCCGGGCGATGGCCAGGAAGGTATTATTGATTCGGTTCTCAGGGCGGTGGATGAGGCCGGGGCCAGCCCCTGCCCGCCGTTGATTGTTGGCGTGGGTATCGGTGCTACCTCGGAAGGAGCGATGCTTCTGGCCAAGAAGGCACTATTGCGGCCCGTTAACCAGCCGAATCCCGACCCGGAAATTGCCGCGCTGGAGAAAGAACTTTTATCCCGCATCAACGACCTGGGTATCGGGCCCATGGGTATAGGCGGCACCACGACGGCACTGGCGGTGCATGCTGAAGCCAGGCCGACGCATATTGCCAGCCTGCCGGTAGC
>JBARQF010000012.1:0-4338 GCA_049643605.1 Dehalococcoidales bacterium | reverse complement strand
TGCCTGTACCGGGGAACAGGGGCTGGCGGATGCCAGGGAGATGGCCGCACTGGCCGCGGAAGCTATCGGCGCTCCCCCCGAGCAGGTTCTGGTGGCAAGCACCGGCGTCATCGGGCAGATGATGCCGATGGAACGACTTCGCACCGGCATAAAGCAGATTTCGCTCTCCCGTGATGGGGGGCATGAAATGGCCAGGGCAATCATGACCACGGATACGGTGCCCAAGGAGGTGGCGGTGAGGGTAAGCGGAGGCGGCTACACCATAGGTGGGGTGGCCAAGGGTGCGGGGATGATTCACCCCGATATGGCCACGTTTCTCGGCTTTCTGGCCACGGATGCCAGGGTTGACCCCGCGTTTCTCCAATCTGCTCTGAAACAGGCGGCGGACGTTTCCTTCAATATGGTCTCCATTGACGGCGATACCAGCACCAACGATACGTTGCTGTTGCTGGCCAACGGACTTGCCGGCAACGACGTTATATCATCGGGCACGGAGCAGGCTGAGGCATTCCAGCAGGCACTTGACGGGCTCTGCATTCACCTGGCCAGAGCGATGGCGCGTGATGGCGAAGGCGCCACCAAGCTTTTTGAGGTAACGGTGCGGGGGGCGTCGGACAGGGCGGCGGCGCGGCAGATGGCACGGACCGTGGTCAGCTCGCCGCTGGTGAAGGCGGCCACCTACGGAAACGACCCCAACTGGGGCAGAATCCTGGCGGCGGTGGGGAGGAGTGGCGCCGAGGTGGTGGAGTCGAAAGTAGACCTTTACCTGGCGGATATCTGTCTGCTGAAAGCAGGCCGGCCGCAGCCGTTTGACCATGCCGAAGCGGTAAAACAATTGAATAAAACTGAGGTAGCCTTTACCTTGAATCTCAATTTGGGCGACGGCAGCGCAGTTGCCTGGGGTTGCGATTTAACGGAGAACTACGCGGAAATAAACAGCCACTATACAACCTAGGCCGATAGCAATATAAGATATGGAACGCAATCAGGTTATTCTGGTGAAGATTGGCGGGGTGGCGCTGGGCAGCAACGACACGACCATTGAAGATATCGTCCACCTTCAGCAACAGGGCGAACAACTGGTGGTGGTGCATGGTGGCGGCAAGCTCATTACCGAATGGCTGAAGTTGCACGGCGTTACCACCCGGTTCGTTGGTGGTCAGCGGGTAACCGATAAGGATTCGCTGGCAGTGGCGGTGGCGGTGTTGGCCGGGTTGGTCAACAAGGAAATCGTGGCGGCGGTTAACCAGTTCGGCGGACGAGCCATAGGTATAAGCGGTGTCGACGGCGCGCTGACGCGGTGCCAGGTAGAAGACGAAAAACTCGGCTACGTGGGCAGGGTGGTTGAGGTAAACACGGAGCTGCTGGACACGTTGCTGCAGGCAGGCTATGTGCCGGTGATTGCTCCGCTGGGTATTTACGCCTTTGACCGGCCCGATGATGCGCCAAAAATACTTAACATAAACGGTGATATATTTGCCAGCGAAATAGCGGCTGCCATCGGTGCGAAACAACTCGTCTTCCTGACCGATGTGCCGGGCATCTGCGACCGCTCAGGTAACCTGCTGTCCAGCTTGTCCGTCAGCGAGGCTGAAGAGCTGGTCGCGTCGGGCGTGGCCTCCGGGGGAATGATTCCCAAAATACGGGGTTGCATCCGGGTGGCGGACATCGCCGCGACAACCTGTATCATTGACGGACGGCAGCCTCACGCCCTGCGACAGCAGATTGAAAGGCGCGGCGGCGGCACCACGATTTATATTGAGTAATGCAACGCAGCATTACGCAAGCAAAAAGGAGTGATACCATGAGTAAATGGCAGGAAATGGAAAACAAGTACTTTATGCATACCGTTAACCGGGTGCCGGTGACGCTGGTCAAAGGCGAAGGGGCAAGGGTATGGGACGATAACGGGCGTGAGTATCTGGACTTTGTTGCCGGCTGGGCGGTCAACAGCCTGGGCCATTGCCATCCGGTGGTGGCCAAGGCACTGGCGGAACAGGCGCACACCCTCATCCAGGTTTCAAATCAGTTCTATACCATCCCGCAGCTTCAGCTGGCTGAGATTCTGGTGCAGCACAGCTGCCTGGACAAGGTCTTTATCAGCAACAGCGGTGCGGAGGCAAATGAAGGGGCGGTCAAGCTGGCACGGCGCTATGGGAGTCACCACCGGGGCGGCGCATATGAAGTTATCAGCGCCATGGGCTCTTTCCATGGCCGCACCCTGGGCATGGTGGCGGCTTCCGGGCAGGCGAAGCACCAGCAGCCGTTTTTGCCCCTCCCCGCCGGCTTTGTCAACGTGGATTATAACAGTGTCGATGCCATAAAGGCAGCCACTACCGATAAGACCTGTGCCGTTATTCTGGAACCATTGCAGGGCGAGGGTGGGGTCAATTTGCCCGATGATGATTACCTGGCAAAGGTGAGGAAGTGGTGCGATGAAAAGGGGATTCTTCTTATCCTTGATGAAATTCAGACCGGCTTTGGCCGACTGGGAACTCTGTTTGCCTATGAACAGCACGGTGTTGAGCCTGATGTCATGACCCTGGCCAAGGGGATGGGGAGTGGGGTGCCAATCGGTGCCATTATGGTCAAGGATAGTGCCAACGTGCTTGTTCCCGGCGAGCATGGCTCAACCTTCGGCGGCAACCCGCTGGTCTGCGCCGCGGCCTATGCGACGGTGAAATACATCATTGAAAACAACGTCGTGGAAAATGTTCAGAAAGTCAGCCAGTATTTTATCGGGCGACTGGAAGAGCTGAAGAGTAAATATAACTTCGTCACCGATGTAAGAGGACGCGGGTTGCTCTTGGCCATAGAGTTCGACCGTGAGATTGCCGACGATGTGTTAAAAGCCTGTCTGGAAAACGGGTTTCTGGTCAACCGGGTCAAACCCAACGCCCTTCGCTTTATGCCGCCTCTCAACATTGGCAGTGCTGAGGTGGATGAGGCCGTAAATATCCTGGATAAGGTTCTGGCGGCGGTATAGTGGGGGTATTCCCGAAAAAGAAAAATTATGCGATAATAATTAAATGAAGGCAAACCTTCGCAAACTCGGCATCTTTTTGGCTCTGACCGCGGTGCTTCTGCTTGGCATGTTCCTTATCGCTGTGCCCTACATTGATATTGGCCTTGCTGCCCTGGTTGGTGGTCAGGAAAAGCTGGAGGTGTTTCCTGATATCTCGGAAATACCGGAATCGGTTGCGGAAGATGCCAGGGCAATGGCCATGGAGCTGTATGGCAACTCCCAGGATAAGTATGATGAATACGTCAAACAACTGCTAGCGGCATATGTTGAGGTTAAAGACCGGGATTTCGTTGTTATCTTCAATCCGGGGGGCTGGGGAACCAAAATACTGGAAAGTTCCCCGGGGTGGTGTGAAATCTGCCAGGGTATTACCTCGGAGCTGGACAGTCTGGGCTATTCCTCGCTCATGCTTGACTACCAGCGTACGACCAGAAGTATACGCGGTATAAATAAAGAGCTGGTAGAATTGTTCGCCGTTTATCCCTCCAAAGCTACAAGCTTGGCCAGGAGGGTGGAATTCCTGACCAGGAATGTTCCCGACCTGAAAATCATCATGGCTGGTGAGAGTAATGGTACCGTCATTTCGGATGCAGCGATGGCTAGATTACAGGACAATCCCAGGGTATACAGCATTCAGACCGGACCACCGTTCTGGCACAAACAGATGGCCCCGGAAAGAACGCTTGTGCTGGATACAAACGGCAGGGTTCCTGATGCCTTCAGTCAAGGCAATATACCGGCCATGCTCATAACCAGCCTGAAAGCGCTCATTGGTTTATCCTTAACGGAGGACGAGGAAGCCGGTCGCATTTTCTATTTCGTGCGGGCGCCCGGGCACGACTACAACTGGCAATACCCCGATGTTAATTTGAAAATAATCGGATTCTTGGAAGAGAATTTCAGCGCAGATAGGCAAATATCACATAACTAAAGGGAGGTCTTGCGGTGTCGGGAAAAGTGGTGCTGGCATACAGTGGTGGCCTGGATACTTCGGTTGCTGTCCGGTGGCTCAAGGAGAACTATGACCTGGAAGTAGTTGCCCTGACCATCGATGTTGGCAACGAACGCGACTTCACCGCGATTAAAGAGAAAGCGCTCAAGGTGGGCGCGGTAAAGGCAGTGGTAATCGATTCCAAGGAATTATTTGTCAACCACTTCATCTTTCCGGCGCTGAAAGCTGATGCCCTTTATGAAGGGCAATACCCGCTGGCGACGGCCCTCTCCCGACCGCTCATCGGCAAACTGCTGGTGGATGTGGCACGCGAGGAAGGGGCAGTGGCGGTTTCTCACGGCTCTACCGGCAAGGGTAACGA
>JBARQF010000011.1:0-6139 GCA_049643605.1 Dehalococcoidales bacterium | reverse complement strand
ATATCACTCAACGAGCGTGGCAGCATTTCGTCTCTGTCGGCGAAGTGGTTGATAAGCTGGTGGATTTGGGGTACATCCTGGATTTTGGCTTTTTCGACCGTGCTCAATTTACCGTTTTCCTTTCAGTTTTTGCTCCAGCGAGCGATAGAAGGCATCTTCAGGGTGGATGCGCAGGAATCGTGTCCGGTGCGGGCTTTGTTTTACCGTGATGGACGCCCCGTCGGCAAGGGGCATATTGATATGTCCATCAATGCTGAGCGTGGCCTGGTATGGTGTCGTTACCGTTAGCTGAACTGATGTTTCTGCCGGCAATACGAGTGCATGGGCAGGGCTGAGATGGGGCGTAATAGGTACCAGCAGGAAATCCTTTGACTTTGGGTGCAGAATGGGTCCTCCGGCGGCCAGAGAGTAACCGGTGCTGCCTGTGGCCGTCGCTGCGATAACACCGTCGGCTTTGTAGTCGGTAAGATGCTTCCCGTCGATGCTGGCTGATACCCGAACCAGGCGGGCAATAGCGCCCCTTGCCACCACCACATCGTTCAGGGCGTGATAGGTGTCTGCCTTTTCGCCATCAACAGTAAGTTCAGCCTGAAGCATGGCCCTTTCGTCGGTCCAGCCTTCTCCGGAAAGCAGGGCAGGCAACCTGTCGATAGCCTCATTAGCGCTGAGTTCGGTCATGAACCCGAGTTTGCCCAGATTTATGCCGATTATCGGAATCATTCGCGGGACCACGGCCTGTGCCGAGCGCAGAATGGTACCATCGCCGCCAACGCTCAAAACCAGGTCCGTATTGTCCAGCTGTGTCCTGGCGGTTTCGCCTTCCCATGAAGAGCAGAGCCAGACAGCGATGCCGTGAGAGACGAGGAGGTCCTGCAACTGTTTGGCCTTGGCCTGGGTGGCTTCGTTTAAAGGGTGATAGAATATACCAATGTTTTTCACCGGAGTGACCTGCTGAGCCAGTTTAAATCAATGATGGCGTGAAGAGAACAAGGGAAGTGTAGCAAGTATCGCCTGCCAGTGTCAAGGTAGAGAATATGCGGATATAAATGATATAATAGTTGCTTGATTTCGGGAGCAATCAATGACCGGACCAAGAAGAAAAGCGAGAGCCATTGCCCTGCAGGCACTCTATGAGGTGGATACCACGCGGCACGAGGCGGATGAGGTATTGCGCCGGCTGTTGGTCGAGGGGAATCTATCCGAGGATAATAATGCCTTTGTCCGGCAGCTGGTGAGCCAGGTAATGCAGCACCGGGGGGAGATTGACCAGAATATTCAGCAGTTTGCGCCAGCCTGGCCCGTAGAGCAGCTATCGGTTATTGACCGGAATATTCTCCGACTTGCAATCTCTGAAATTTTATTTGATAATATAGTAACCGTTAAAATAGCCATCAATGAAGCCGTTGAGCTGGCCAAAAAGTTCGGTGGCGAAAGTTCATCAAAGTTTGTTAATGGCGTGCTGGGTTCAGTCAGTGCGCTGGCTAAAAGATAAAAGGATTTCCGGAAAGGGGGCAAAAACGTGGCGACAATTTTTGAGCGAATAAAACCCATAGTTGTGGAGCAACTTGGTGTCGAGGAAGAAAACGTAAAACCTGCCGCGAGCTTCGTTGAAGACCTGGGGGCCGATTCTCTGGACCTGGTAGAGCTGATAATGTCACTGGAAGAAGCATTCAGCACTCCAGCGAAGAAGATTGAGATACCGGATGAGGACGCGGAAAAGATAGTCACCATTCAGAACACGGTTGATTACCTGAAGGACCTGGGAGTAGAAGATAATTAGGCTCTAATTCACGGTAAAATATAATAGCTCGGCGCGAAACCGTGCCGAGCTATTAGTATAACAGCTACCTGCTTCAGCAGATATCATCTATGGCGAAGTCCAGCCCCAGTTCGCTCAGCTTCTTCCTGGTCGGATTGCCGGTCTTCAAATCCCAGCCTCGATAGGTGAAGTAATCATCCTTGAGTCGCTCGAGAGTCTCCTTAGGGATGTAGCTGCCCTGCATCGGTCCTTCCGGTACCGGCTCTTCCATAAACCGGGCTGGAAGCCGGTCATCCTCGCGGGTGAACCCTTCTCTGGCGGAAAAGCAGCGTATCATGTTCCACTCACGTTCCGCAAGCTTCCTGGCTCCCTCATAGTCGAGTTCCCATCCCGTTACCGCATTCAGGGCATTTATCATGCTATCGCTGATTCTGAGCGGCCCCCAGACGGGCTCACCCAGATGACATATCAGCATAGAGTCGCCGAGGATAAGCCAGTGATTGATTTCGGCGGCTACGCCTCCTTTTCCTTCCAGTATTTTGCGGTCGACCAGCCCGCTCTTCTCGGCGGTGGGTCGGATATCATGGTGGCTGCCGCCTCTTGGCCCGGTAGCGTAGCCAACAGCAGCTGCTGGGAAGGGGCGGCAGGTATGACCCGGCCACTCCAGACCCTTGTTCTGGATGGCGAATTTTTCGGTGCCCCTGCCGACAATCTTCGAGGCATCTCTGGTTCCCTTGGCTAACAGCGCGCCCAAGCCCTCCCGTTTGCCGATCTTTTCGATCATCTCGAGCATGCCGTCGGCGTTGCCGAACCGTAAATCGATGCCATCGGTGTCTTTTTTGGTGAAAATTCCTTTCTCGTAGCATTCCATAGCCCAGCTAATACACAGCCCGGTGGAGATGAGGTCGATTCCGTAGTAGTCGCAGAGCTCGTCTGCCTTGCAGAGCACCTCGATGTTGTCTACCTCGCAGACGCTGCCAAAAGCGTAAATCGTTTCGAAATCGGCACCATTGATGACCGATTTGTACGGGCCCTTTGGCACCACGCTGTACTTGGTGCAGTTAATGGAGCAGGCGAAGCAGGCACGGTCGCCCTTGACCACCTGCTCTCTCATCGCCTCACCGGTGATATTTTTCATTCCCTTGAAAGTCTCAGTCTGCCAGTTTCGGGTAGGTAAAATGCCGCCTTCGTTCATGGCGGCAACGTTGCGTGGTGTACCGTATCCGGAGAGACCCTGTACCCCCGGGTTGGTGGCAAAGAGCTCATTGATTCTGACGGATGTATTATAGACGCGGAGCATGTTGGGCACCGTGACGCCCCCGGTGCCTCTGACGGCGATTGCTTTGAGGTTTTTGGAGCCCATCACCGCCCCCATTCCGCCGCGACCGGCCGCCCGGATATCGCAGAGAATCATGGCGTAGGGCGCTTTTTCCTCACCGGCCAGCCCGATGGTGGCGATGTGTATCTCCTCATCGCCAATCTCACCACGTAGCACATCCTGCGCCGTGAACGGGTCTTTACCCCAGAGGTGGCTGGCATCTCTGAGTTCGACTTTATCATCGTCAATCCAGATATAGACAGGTTTGTCCGCTTTGCCTTCAATTATCAGGCCATCGTAGCCGGCGAACTTGAGCTCCGGCCCCAGAAAGCCGCCGAAGATGCTGTGGAAAAACGAATTGGTGTACGGTGACTTGGCACAGAAAGAGGAACGCGAGGCTGCCGGTATCATCGTGCCGTTGACCGGTCCGGTCATCATGACCAGCTTATTCTCCGGCCCCAGCGGGTCGATTTTGGGCGGAATTTCTTCGTACAGGATTCGGGCCGTTAAGCCGACGCCGCCAACGAAGTCCCTTGCCCAGTCCTCCCTGAGGTCTTCCCTGGTGATGCCTTTATTGCTGAGATTGACTCGCAGTAGCTGCCCGATGTATCCGCCGTAAGGAAAGCTCTTTGCCATGATTAACCTCCTCCTATAGGAAAGATAATGGCGACTTCATCGCCGTTGTGAATTTTATAATCCATATCAGATGTGGACCTGATAATCGTTTCGTTTAGTTTCATGAGGAAAGGGGCTATTTGGCCGGTCTCCGGGTCCCAGATTTTCTCTTTGAAAGGCTGTCCGTACCGGCGTAGCAGTTCTTCGAAAAGCCCGCCCACCGTCTCCGGTTCGTTGATGTCTACTTCAACGACCTCCGAACCCAGCACGTCTCTAATCACGGAGAAACTTTTCACCTTCACCCGGGCCAATTCCTGTCTCCTATTTGCTCACCGATTCCAGCCATTCTTCGGCAATTTTTCTGGCTTCTGATACCTTTGGTCGTTCTGGCCTGGTTTCCATTTCCTGCCACTCGATTGCCCTGGGCAGACAGAACTGGACACAGGCCGGGTTGCCAAAGCAGTAATCGCAGTTATCGAGGATTATGGGCACGGGAATCTCAGGGATTCCCACCAGGCATACCTTGATTCTTGAATCTCGGGGGTTGAAAACGCTCGTTTTTACTGCGGAGCAGGCCAGTTCACACAGCTTGCAGCCGGTGCATTTTTCCATGTGTACTTCAATATGCTTTTCCAAGACCGGACCTCCTCGTGTATTATTCTTTATGTTTTCAAAAGGGTCATCAGGGCATCTTCCTTGGCCAGCTTGATGTGTGTACGCATCATTTTCTCACATAGTTCCGGGTCTTTCAATCTCAAAGCCAGCAGTATCTTTTGGTGACCATCGAGCGTTCTCTGCGCACCTTCAATGGATTGCAGGGTAACTTTGCGGTGCCGTAGCACCTGTTTTCTCATATCAACAATCAGCCGGTAAAGGCGTGACGTATCCGAGACAAGCTCATGCAGGTGGTCATGAAAACGGGTGTTCCATTTGAAGACGTCACCCATCCGGCCTGCTTCCAGCGCTGCCTGCGCTTTATCGATGGAATTGCTTAGCTGATTAAGGCTCTCTTCACTTATTCTTTCCGAGATGATGCTGAGTGCATATCCTTCCAGAATAGCCCGGATTTCAAACAGCTCTTCCATCTCCTCTCTTGAATCTCCGGAGACAATGAAGCCCCTCGTTGCCAGGGGGCGAACCAGTCCTTCGGCTTCAAGTTTATAGAGGGCCTCTCTTACTGGAGTACGACTCACTCCCAGCGTTTCGGCAAGGTGCTCTTCGGCCAGTCTTTCCTTCGGGCTGAGGCGACCGGAAAGAATCGCCGTCTTCAGTTTCTCGTAGACCTTTTTCCGGGCGGGGACATCTTTGCTTGTGGTTCGACCATTCACAGCCATTTCGCGGTAATTGTATACAATAATGACATAATTTGTCAATAGGTCTGCCTAGTTGCTTTTAGAATGTCGATATATTTTATAAATTAACTGGAGGACGGATAATTATTTCAAGCATTTTACGGAGCGGAGATTTCCGGAGGTCAAAATAAAGACCGGTTATTTTCAGGTTGCGGTTAATTCCGTTCGTATTCGCATAATTTTCCACTTGACAGCAATGGTATGGTTTGGATAACATATTTATTAAGAGGCAATGAGAGAAATATATCTCGACCTTTGTTTAATTAATTCCAGCGACCTCCGATTAAAGCTCGTTAAGAGCTTTTTTTATTTCCGTAATATTCAATACAGGAGCAGGTATATTGGTTAAATTTTCATTCATGCCCAGGGGTAAAATATTTTTCGAGCTTTATGAGGAAAGTGCGGAAAATATGGTCAGGACCGCCGAGTTGATGAAGGACATGGTCGATAGCTGGGAAAATATCGAGCAAAAGGTAGAGCAGATAGACGAATATGAGCATGTAGGTGACAATACCACGCACAAGATTATCGCGCTTTTGCATCGTACTTTTGTCACGCCGTTTGACCAGGAGGATATGGCGCTCCTGGCTCATTCTCTCGACGACATTGTGGACCTGATACATGCCGCCGCGGTGGCGATGCTTATTTACAAAATAGATACTCCTAAAGAAGGGGCCAAAGAACTGGCCGGTATCATAGTAACCGCGGCCAAGGAAGTGGAAGTAGCCTTAAAACAATTGCGCAATCAGCCCAAACTGAAACAGATTCTGGAGCACTGCATAGAGATTAACCGACTTGAAAACGCGGCTGATACAGTCTTTCGAAGCGCCATGGCTGAGCTCTTTGATAACTGCAGCAACACTGCCGACATAATAAAATGGCGCGAAATACTGGAACACCTGGAGAGCGCGACCGACAGGTGTGAGGATGTGGCCAATGTCCTTGAAGGGGTAGCGCTCAAGCATGCCTGATGATTCCTTTTCACTCCTCGTCCTCGTTATTGTCCTGGCCGTTGGTTTCGGGATTGTAAACGGTTTCAACGATGCGGCCAATGCCATTGCTCCGGCTATTGGCACCAGAGCCCTCTCCCCACAG
>JBARQF010000010.1:0-7052 GCA_049643605.1 Dehalococcoidales bacterium | reverse complement strand
GAGATGAAGGATGCCAAAAGCATAACCATGAAGAATGGTAAACCAGCAACTCAGGGTGTATGCCCCACCTGTGGCACAAAGATGTTCAGAATTGGGAAGGCATAACACTGATTACAATATCGATATTCTACAGAGCTGGACAGTGTCATGAACTAAGTGTCCAGCCCTTTTCTATGTCACATTTCATCTTATTGTGCAGTCTAAGTACGCTCTCGTTGTCATATAGCTTGAAAAGTTCGTCGTTGCCCATCTGCCTCAACTCCAGCCGCCTCCTCCCCTGGGGGCCCAGAACTGCTGACATTATCTCAAGTAACAGGAAAATCGAGTTCAAACCACTGATGTGGTGGGCAGTAGAGGATTTGAACCTCTGACCTCTGCGATGTCAACGCAGCGCTCTAACCAACTGAGCTAACCGCCCACTGTACCATAATTCTACAAAACGCTCTGTCTTTCGTCAACTATACCTGGCGGGATGCGTTGTCGGTGCCTGTTCGTCGTTTCCAGGGGAAAACTGGTGTAATTTGCCCTGAGGTGTGCTAAAATACTAGCCAAATTGGAACCGGAACGGAGGTCTGCTATGAATTTTCTCAAAGGTCTGCTGACGGCGCTGCTGACGTTCCTCCTCTTTCTGTCGCTGGCTGCTTTCGGCACGCTGTTCGCATTGCGCAGCACGCTGCTCGACCCGGACTTTGTCGTGGCGCAGGTGGAAAAACTCGATGTGGCGGCTCTGGCGGAGGAAATGACCGGGATGCAGTTGAGCGGGCAGATACCGGCGGAAGCTTCTTTCCTTGAAGAAGCGCTCTACAACGCCATCGCTGAAAATGAGCCGTATTTGAAAGAGCAGGCGAGTGCCGCCATCTACTCCGGCTATGATTATTTGCTTGGCAGGAGCGACCAACTTAACATGGTGGTCTCTCTGGAGCCGGTGAAGGCGGACATGAAGGAGGAGCTGTGGCAGCTTTTCCAGCAGAACAAAGAAAGTCTGCCGCCGGAAGTTTCCGCTTTACCGCCGGAAATGCTGGAGCAGTATTTCGAGGAATTCTACCGGCAAATTGAAGGTGCGATACCGTCGGAGTTTGCCATTGATGAGAGTTCAATCCCACCGGATATGATGGCTGTGGTCGATATATTGCGGGCGAATGCCGGTTACATGGAGACGGCTTACTACGGGCTGATAGCGCTGATGGTGATACTGGTGGTGGGCATCATTTTGCTGCACCGCAGCGTCAAGGGTGCTACCCGGGAACTGGGCATCACCTTCCTCATTTACGGGGTCGTTGAATATGCCGGTGTCTGGGCGACCCAGCGCTATTCCTCCAGTATCCCGCTGCCGGATATACCGCCGTCGTTGCAGACCTGGCTCAATGGATTCATCAACGACCTGATTGCCCCGATGCAGACGCTGGGGATAGGACTGATGGTGGCCGGTGCGGTATTGATTATCGTTTCCATCGTCTACCCGCGACTGCGGCCGGCGGAAGAATAAATAATAGATACCCCAATCCACCCAGTATCACCGCTCCCACCCCCGTAGCTGAGGTGATGAAGAGCGTGGCGTCATACCAGAAGCCGCCCGGGAAAAGCATGATTAAGTAGTCCCGGCTCGGGTCAAGCTGCCAGAATTCGTTGGTGAAGCTCAGCAGGTGGAACTGGAGAAAAAGCTGGTCGAAGTTGAGCATCGTGCTCAGGCCCAGCAGCAGCATCAGGCCTATAGTGAGGCCGCTGCCCCAGATAAGCCCCAGCGCTACCCGGCGCCTTCCTCCCAGCCACAGGAAGAAAACGGCATAGGCGAGAGAGTATAAAAGCGTGCCCAGAAATACCCAGTAATCCAGCCGGAACAGCCCTTTCACGTCCTTCAGATGAATGGCCTCTTGCTCGTTGAAGAGCGAGAAAGTCTGGCCGTCTTTGACCACGGTTACATTGATGTACTCTTCGCTGGAATTGAAGTAATTGATAAGCCCTCTGGCGGCTCCATCCAGCTCGGCATCGGACAGGCCGGTCGTCCGGCTCACCTCATATTTGTCGAAGCCATAGCGGTAAAGAGCCGGGCTATTGGCCGCCCCGCCAATACTTGCCGAAAGCAAAAGTAAAGGCAGGCAGAGGATGAAAAGCCATTTTGTGACCTTGTGAAAAACTTTCAATTTTTATTCCACCGGCTACCAAGATTTTACACTTTTTCCACCTGAAAATGATACTTCCACCGCAGGCCCCTGTGCTATAATGAGATAGTTTTTCCACTTAAGGAGCCATGTTTACTCATCTTCATGTCCATACCGAATACAGTCTGCTCGACGGCATGTGCGGCATTCCGCAGCTGCTTTCACGAGCCAAGGAACTTGGTATGGACAGCCTGGCAATCACCGACCACGGCGCCATGCATGGCGTTATCGAGTTCTACCGTACTGCCAGGGAGGTGGGTGTAAAGCCCATAATTGGCTGTGAGGTATACCTCGCGCCAGGAAGTCGCTCTGGTCGCGACGCGGCTGACCGGAACCATAACCACCTCGTCCTCCTGGCCAGGAATTATACCGGCTACCAGAATCTTATCCAGCTCGTGACCAAAGCACACCTCGAGGGCTTTTACTACCGGCCGCGGGTGGACAAAGAACTTCTGGAGCAATACCACGATGGGTTGATTGCGCTTTCCAGCTGCCTGAAGGGTGAGATACCGCAGTTGATTCTTGGCGGACGACTCCAGGACGCCCAGCAGGCGGCACAGTGGTACCGGCAGGTATTTGGTGATTTCTATCTTGAGATACAGCGGCAGCCCATTTCCGAGCTTGAACAGGTGAACCAGATACTGATTGCCATGAGTGATGAACTCGGCATCCCGCTGGTGGCTACCAATGACATCCATTACGTCAGACGGGAAGACGCGCAGGCTCATGACCTGCTCCTGTGTATCGGCACTAACTCCACTGTTAACGATGAGAAGCGGATGAAAATGGCCTCGGATACCCTGTACCTCAGGAGCCCAGAGGAAATGGCCGAGCTTTACCGGGATATCCCGCAGGCTCTCGACAATACGGAGCGGATTGCCGAAATGTGCGACCTCACCCTCGAGTTCGGACGGCTGCACCTGCCTGCGATTGAATTGCCGCCGGGGAAAACGGCCGATGACTTTCTCGCTGACCTGTGCTACGAAAATTTGCCCCGCAATTACCCCCAGCCCACCGAGGAAATAAAACAGCGACTTGACTATGAACTTGATGTCATTAAAAAGACCCAGTTTGCCAACTATTTTCTTGTGGTATGGGACATCATTTCCTTCACCAAGGAGCGCAATATTCTCTTCGGGGTGAGGGGCAGTGCTGCTGCCAGCATAGCCCTCCATTGCCTGGGCATCACCGCGGTGGACCCGATTGAGCACCGGCTGGTCTTCGAGCGGTTCCTCAATCTGGAACGCAAGGAGATGCCGGATATCGACCTTGATTTTCAGGATGACCGGCGTGACGAGGTTATCGCCTACGTATCACAGAAGTACGGGCAGGACCACGTGGCCCAGATTATCACCTTCGGTACGCTTGGCGCCAGGGCAGCCATCCGTGATGTGGGCCGGGCGCTGGGCATGACCTACAGCGATGTTGACCGTGTGGCCCGGCTTGTGCCATACTCACCGACTATGACACTGACAAGAGCGCTGAATGAGAACAACGAGCTCCGGAGCATACACCATGATGACCAGATAATCCGCAAGCTAATCGACTCCGCGCGGAAGGTGGAAGGAGTTGCTCGCCATGCCAGCACACACGCCGCCGGCGTGGTTATTTCCCAGGAGCCGCTTACCAGGCACGTCCCGCTGCAGCGGGGCAGCAAGGCCAATGACCAGGAATCGGTGATGACCCAGTTCTCCATGGGCGATATTGCCGAGATTGGACTTCTTAAAATGGACTTTCTCGGCCTGGCCAACCTCACCATCCTGGAGAAGGCAAGGGAAATCATTGCGGAGAACCATGGCGTTGAAATTGACCTGCACAGCATACCTATGAATGACGCCAGAACATTCAGCCTGCTGTCTTCCGGGGAAACGACCGGGGTCTTTCAGCTGGAAGGGGCCGGTATGCGCCGCTATATCAAGGATCTGAAACCGACCATCTTCAGTGACATCGCCGCCATGGTGGCGCTTTACCGCCCCGGCCCGATGGAGCATATCCCGACCTTCATCAAGGCGAAACATGGCCTTGAGCCCATCCGTTATCCCCATCCCGCCCTGGAAAACATCTTGCAGGAAACTTACGGAGTGATTGTCTATCAGGACCAGGTGCTGTTCATCGTGAGGGAATTTGCCGGCTACAGCCTGGGACAGGCGGACATTTTCCGCAAGGCGATGGGCAAGAAAATCCCCGAGGTGATGAAGAAGGAAAGACGCCGCTTTATCGAAGGCGCCAAGAAGAAGGGGTTCTCGAATGAGCTTGCCACCCAGGTCTTCAACCTCATCGAACCGTTCGCCGGCTATGCTTTCAACAAGGCACACAGCGTGAGTTACGCGCTTATTGCCTATCAAACAGCTTACCTCAAGGCGAACTATCCGGCGGAATACATCACCGCTTTCCTTACCATACACGCTGACCAGCCGGAGAAGGTGGCCAGCGCCGTTGCCGAGTGCCGCCGTCTGGGTATCAACGTGCAGCCGCCGGATATCAATCGTAGCCAGGTCAATTTCTCCATTGAGAAGGATGGCACCGCACCCGATATCCGCTTTGGATTGTCGGCAATTAAAAATGTGGGGCCGACTGCAGTCGAGCCCATCGTGGCGGAAAGAGGTAAAAACGGAGAGTTCCAGTCCATTGAGGACCTGTGCCGTCGTTGCGACCTGCGCGGCATCAATCGGCGGGTCGTTGAGAGCCTGATTAAAGCTGGTGCCTTCGATTCTCTGAGCAACAGTCGGGCGGCACTGCTGAGCAATGTGAACCGCATCATTTCTCTGGCGCAGCGGGAGCAGCGGCTGCGTGAGTCGGGACAGGCGACCATGTTTGACCTGTGGGGAGAAGAAACGCCGGTGCCAATGTCCAGCCTTGACCTTGGAACCACAGAAGACGTCCCCATGAAGGAAAAGTTAGTCTGGGAGAAGGAGCTGACCGGTGTATACCTCTCCGAGCACCCTTTCAGCGCCATAGCCGGCCAGCTGAGTGCTGAAACCATGCTGGTGGGCCAGATTGATGTCGAACTGGTCGGGCAGACGCTGGACATCGTGGGTATGGTGGGGTCGGTCCGCCAGCTCTTCACTAAGGAAGGGAAACCGTTTGCCAGCGCCATGATTGAGGACCTCAGCGGGCAGGTTGAAATAATGGTCTGGCCAAAGGTCTATGCGGAAAAAGGCGAGCTGTGGCAGGAGGGGAACATCGTGGTGGTGAACGGCAAGGTGAGGATGAGGGAGGACCGGGTGCAGCTGAGCTGCGAGGATGCAAAACTTTACCAGCCCGTGGAGGAAAGAGTAGGGGAAGGGGTGGTTTCGGAGGCTATGGAAGAGAAAGCGGAGAAAGTGGAAGAGGAAGAGACAGAAGCAGAAGAGAAAACTGTCCAGTTACCCGTTGTAAAAAAGCAAGAGAGCGAGGAGACTATGTCGAGAGATATACCGGCGGAGAATCGCCGGTTGGTCATCAGCCTTAGCCAGACCAGCGATGCTGAGGGGGATAAGGCCAATCTGAATAAAGTGGTTGATATTTTGAGGAGCTATCCCGGACACGATGAGGTAAAATTAAAGGTGGCTAACGGAAACAAAATAACTCACCTGCGCCTTTTCGATATTCACGCCGACTACTGCCCCGAACTGCACGAGCGTCTGGTGGAGGTGGTGGGGGAGAGAGGTCTCAAGCTGGAGAAGAAGTGAGGGCTATGGAAACGCCTTCCGACGAGATGCATAAAGGTCACCGCAGGCGGCTCAGGGAAAAGTTCCTGGAGTCCGGGCTGGCTGGGTTCCACGACTATGAAATCGTGGAGCTGCTGTTAACGCTGGGTTCTCCGCGTAAAGACTGCAAGCCGCAGGCGAAAGAAGCGATAAAACGGTTCAAGACACTGAGGGGAGTGCTTTCGGCTTCCGCGGAGGAGTTGCAGCAGATTGAGGGCGTTGGCCAGCACAGCGCCTTCGGCATCAGGCTGGTCCAGGAGATGGCCAGGGAGTTTCTCAAAGGGAAAATTGTGGACCAGCCCTTCTTGAAATCATCGCGCGAAATCTTTGACTATCTCTACCACGCCATGCGCGACCGGAAAAAAGAACTGTTCAAGGTTGTTTATCTCAACAGTCAGAATCAGATAATCGAGGTGGCCGACCTCTTCGAAGGTACGGTGGACAGCAGCTCCATTTCACCGCGTGAAATCATCGAAGGGGCGCTTAAAGATAACGCCACCGCCCTGATATTCGTCCACAATCACCCCTCCGGCAACCCCGCGCCGAGCACCAGCGACCGGGAGATGACCAGGCAGCTGGTCTACGTCGGGAAAATCATGCAGATGAAAGTTGTCGACCATATCATCATCGGCAATGACCGGTACTACAGCTTTGCCGATGAGGGGCTGATTGAGGAATATGGAATGGACTTCCTGAACCTGAGGTTGCGGGGAACTTCGGAGGCGAAGCGGAGGATTTACCGGGCTGGAAAACCCACTTCCCAACTTTATTAGACCCTGTTATTCACCTTAATCTTGTTGCTCTATAATTCCTCTAGATGACCTAAGTCATGCCAATCATTCGTGAATTTGCTTTAAAATTAAAGCTTTAGTACTAAATACCTATGACCAAATAGTACTAAAGTAAGATGACAATAGTCTGTATATTATTTGACAGTTGGCGAAATAAAATAGGATGATATTTTAGGCTGGGCGGTTGATATCTGGACACTTGTCCTAATGTATGGACAAAAGATTATATCAAAGCCTGTCGGGAGAAATGAATGAATGGTAAAAATAGTACAGGCGGGCAGCTTGCTGGTATACCGGAAGAGTTAGGTTTGCAGGTTGTCGGGTTGCTGCAAGCGCTGGAGAAAGAGTCCAAGCAGTCAGAAGAGGCTCTCCAGGAGAGTGAGGGGCGGTATCTGCGCTGCATTGAACTATCG
>JBARQF010000009.1:0-8842 GCA_049643605.1 Dehalococcoidales bacterium | reverse complement strand
GGGATGTGCCACAGCGGGGACAATGCGCGGCTGTCTTGTAGCCGAGATAAACCAGGCCCCTGTCCCACATTTGTTTTATCGCCCACCAGACCGTCTCAATGTAGTAGTTCTCCATGGTAACGTAGGGATGTTCAAGGTCACACCAGTAGGCGATGCGCTCGGTCAGCGCGTCCCAGTCTTTCAGGTACCGGAAAACGCTCTCGCGGCAGCGAGCATTGAATTTGTCAATGCCGTATTCTTCAATCTGTGTTTTGCTGGAAAGACCGAGCTCCCTTTCCACTTCCAGCTCCACGGGAAGGCCGTGCGTGTCCCAGCCGCCGATGCGCGGCGTATAGTAACCCTTCATTGCCCGGTGGCGTGGAATGATATCTTTGAAAATGCGGGAAAGAACGTGATGGATTCCGGGGCTGCCGTTGGCCGTGGGCGGACCTTCATAGAGAGTGAAGCGGGGGCCACCCTTCCGATTCTCCACACTCCGCTCAAAGATTTTATTTTGCTTCCACCAGTGGAGAAGCTTCTCCTCAATCTGCGGCAGGTTAAACTGGCTGCTCACCGGACGGAACATGATACTTAACTCCCCATAAAATAATAATCCCGTCCCTCAGGGACGGGAAAAGCCTACCCGCGGTACCACCCTATTTCCCCGATTGCTCGGGGCACTTTGCCAGAGCACCCTCTTATGCCCTCGTCTCAGATAACGGCTGACGCTACCGGCCAAGCCTACTGAGTCTCAATCTCCACGTAACGACTGTTCGGTTGGCGGCTCGAGAGTGATTTTCGGGAAGTCGTTCACGTCTGTTTCCACCGCACCAGACTCTCTGGGTGACCGTAATCTCCCCTACTCTTCTCCGTCAGAGCCTTTACGGCTAAAGGTTAGCACACTTCCAGAGGCAAGTCAATTTGACGGCAGTACTTTCGGTATAATGACCACCCGTCGTGCTTCATCCTCCCCGCTGCTCTCGGTGATTACTTCCAGATGGTCCGCAAGCGTCATATGGATGACTCGCCGGTCAAAAGCGGGCATTGGCTCCAGAGCAAATGGCTCTCTCTTCTGCGTCACCTGTTCGGCAATTCTCAAGGCCATGGTCTGTAACGCATTGCAGCGGCGTTGCTTGTAGCCTTCAACATCGATGACAATGGGCAGCCATACGTTCTTCTGATGACCGACGATAATCCGTACCATATACTGGAGGCAGGACAGGGTCTGCCCTCTCCGGCCGATGAGGATGCCCAGGTCATCACCCTCTACATTAAGCGTTATGGAGCTTGGTCCCTCGGACTTGCTTTCCACCAGCACTTCGTGCACCGGATTCACCGAGGCCGGAATCCCCATCAGGTCAAGCAGGTTCTCCAGGATGGCTCGTGCTACTTCAGCGACTTCGCGTTCTTCTTCGTTCATTATGATTACCTTTGCTTCGGGCGTTTGCTCTTCTTCGAATGGCGCTTCACCGTTCTCAGGCTCGGTTGATACCTGTCAGACGATGCGCCTTCCTTTTTTGACACCCCGCCTTCGACGATGTCCGCACCAACGTCAACTCCAATATCAGACTCGGATGCTTCGTAATCAGCCGCCTTTTCCTCCACCCTGGCAATGCGTTTCATGTACTTCTTATCCCGCCCCCCCGGTTTATCCGCCGCCTGAGCGGACAGTCCACCCCAGCCACCGGTAATGAAGTACTGCATGCCGATCTGGATGACATTTGAAACCACCCAGTAGAGTGCCAGTCCACTCGGGAACTGCATGGTGATGAAGGCGAACATCATTGGCATCATCCACAGCATCATCCGGCTCTGCGTCTGCTGTCTGGCATCGCCCGTTCGGGGCGTAACCATTTTCTGCGACAGCCACATCGTTCCACCCACCAGAATCGGCAGCATCAGATATCTGTCCGGCACTGCCAGGTCCAGCCACAGGAAGCGGCTGTTCAGTGGCACCAGAGAAAACACCTGCGGCCACACGGTATACAGGTGTCCGGAAAGCTTCAGGAAATCCTCGGGGATAACCGCCAGCACGCGGATTATCGACTGGAAGAGCGCTATCCAGACCGGCAGCTGGACCAGCATGGGCAGCAGACAGCCGGCGGGATTGACGCCGGACTCTTTATACATCCGCATCTGTTCCTGTGCCAGTTTCTGCTTGTCCCTGCCGTATTTCTGCTGCAGCTCGGCCATCTTTGGCTGCAGCTCCTGCAATGCCTTGGTTGACCTGGTTTGCTTGATGGTGAGCGGCATCGTTATCCCGCGTACAATAATGGTGAGCACAATTATCGACAGCCCGAAATTATGGAACATAAAGCCGGACACGACGATAAGGACATTTATCATCGGCGACAGTATAATTAAATCCCAGATTTCGCCAACCAAAATAACCTACCTCACTCGCTCTCCAATTCAAGACTCCACTGCGTGGCTCCGGAAAAAGCATCCACCGCATAGAGGACGTCATCGGCGCTATGAATATAGATAACGCCATCGCTGGCAGCCAGGGGTGCGAAAATCTCTTCCTCCAGGTTAACCAGCGGTTTTTTCTGCCTGGTACCGGCATCCAGAGAATACACCTGCCCTGTCTCTACCGCCACAACTACGCTGCCAGCAGCCAGAATCGGCGAAGAACTTACCGGGCTTTCCAGATCAAAGACAGCGACCTTTTCACCGTTCTCCGCCTTCAAGGCATGCACCTTGCCGTCCACTGAACCAGCGTAGATGATGCCATCATCGACCAGCGGACGTGACCAGAACCAGTTGCTGGCCTGGTATTTCCAGCGCAGACTGCCGTCAACCTCATTCAGAGCATACAGATACCGGTCGAAAGAGCCGCAGTAAACCGTACCGTCGTATACCAGCGGGGTAGCGACAATCGCCCCCTCCGTTGGGAACTCCCACTTCAGGCTGCCGTCAGCCACATTCAGCGCATACAGCTTGTTATCAAAGGAGCCTATATAAACCGTATCGCCATTAACCGCCGGCGTCCCCCAGATTTTCCCCTCGGATTCAAATATCCAGAGTTTATCTCCGGTTGCCGCATCGAGCGCGTAAAGTCTGCCATCGGAACCGCCGAAGTAGACTTTACCCCCCGCGGCCACTGGCCCGCCCACAATCGGTTCGAGCTCATCCTCCCGCGGGTAGACCCAGCGCGAGGCGCCCGTCTCCCTGTTTATGGCATACATTTTGCCGTTATAGCCGGTTATGTAGACCAGTTCCGCCGTCACCGCTGGTGTTCCGTAAATGGCTACCGATTCCGTTCCCGGGGTACAACCGAGGAAACCACCTGTCTGCTTCTGCTTAAACAGGACATCCGGCCAGAGGCGCTGCTGGGTGGATTTGTCAATAGCGACCAGTTTACCATCCATTGAACCCAGAAAGAGAGCCCCATCAGTAACGGAAACTCCCGACCACCCTCTCGGTATACCCTGGGCCGGTCGACACGAAGGTATGGCCAGCCCACTGGCTAATACCAGGAGCAACACTGCCAGAATCAGCACCTTACCTATCGTTCGCTTTTGCAACAACTGCTTCGTACTCCTCGCCTTGCTTCATAATATTCATAATATATAAAGGATTAACTCTCCCCGTATTCACGGCACCGGGTCATAGCCCCCCTCATGCAAGGGATGGCAGCGACCGAGACGTCTCACTCCCAGCCAGATACCCTTCATCAGGCCGTGTCTAGTAATAGCCTCACTGGTATACTGAGAACAGGTGGGGGCGAATCGACAGGAATGCAACGTGACCTGAGATATAGTTATCTGATAAAGCCTAATTAGACCTAAGGCCAATTTTTTCATAATTCTCAACCAGTAGGCCGGCTCGAGACAGCAAATCCTCAACTGCTGCCGCGAGTTCAGCATAATTAACACCAGCCGTGTATGACCGGGCAATAAAGATAATATCCCACCCTTTTTGCAGGGAGGTAGACCGCAGAATTTCACGAAGCAAACGTTTCACCCGATTTCTCATGACTGCTTCGCCTACCCGACGGCTCACCGAAAAACCATATCTGGAACATGTAAGTCCGTTAGACAGTGCTTTCATCACCAGTAAATTATTCGTCCACGACCTGCCTTTATTATAGACCAGCGCATACTGCGCTGGTTTCTTCAGATACTGCTCACCCCTCACTTCACACGCCCCCTATGCAACTAGCTAGCCACGTATTACACGACCGTTAATCTCTGGCGACCTTTCAATCGCCTTGCTTTTAAAACGGCACGTCCGCCCCGTGTGCTCATCCGTGCTCGGAAACCGTGCTCCCTCTTCCTTGGAATGCTCTTTGGTTGATATGTTCTTTTCGGCATTTCAGTTCACCGCAATAAGTAATAACCTTTTTCTATTTTTCTTCCGGGAATTTAAGTGGAAATGTCGCTGTTTATCGTCGCCACCAGTTAACCGATCGTATCCGGCCCATACATATGAGCCGGTGACTGCGGCAACAGAGCCAGGTGACGAGCTCTTTTGATTTCCCTAGCCAGAAGGCGCTGATGCTTAGCACAGGTACCGCTTCTACGACGCGGCGCGATCTTTCCTCTATCGGTAATGAAGTGAAGTAATTTTCCCGAATCCTTATAATCTATGACCTGCCCTTTGTCCACACAAAACGCACATACCTTGCGCTTAGGCACATACCTTGGCCTGGTCCACTTCCTAGCCCTTGGTGCTTCCCTCGCTTCTGCCATTCACAACCCTTTCAACTTTCATTAAATATCTAAAATGGAACATCGTCGGGTTCCAGTTCCGCGCTATCACCTTCCTCCAACTTGCCACCGGTACCAACCCCTTCCTCCAACTTGTCACCGGTACCAACCCCTTCCTCCAGCTTTTCCTCGAGAAGTGGTGATGTCCCTCTACGGTCAAGGAATATCACCTTGTTGGCAATTACCTCTGCCCTTGAATGCTGCTGTCCGTCCTGTCCCTCCCAGGTACGAGTATGCAGCCTGCCTTCAGCATAAACCAGCCGCCCTTTGGCCAGGAACTGGTTGCACTGCTCGGCAAGCTTATTCCAGGTTACCACGCCGAACCACTCCGTTTCCTGCCTGCGCTCTCCCTCTGGGGTCGTAGATACCCAGTTTGTGGCCACACGAAACGAGGTTACGGGCTTTCCATTTGGGGTAAACCGCATTTCCGGTTCCCCGCCGACATTCCCGATTATGGTCACTTTGTTAAGACTTGGCATGGCTCCCGCACTCCTTTTACCCTCGCCCTTTTACAGAGATGTCAGGGTAACCTCCCGGTTTAACCACCAACTTTTAACAACAGGTGCCGTAAAACGTCCTCCGATATATTCAGGTTTGCGTCCAGTTCTTTAGCCCAAGCGGGGCTCATCTTGCACCGCGTCAGCACGTAATTGCCCTCTCGGCTACGTTTAATGGGATAGGCCAGCTTTCGCTTACCCCACCGCTCTTCCTCGGATATGACCCCACCTTTACCGGTAATGAACTGGCTTAGATTTTTGAGCACAGTTTCAAGAGCGTCCTCACCAACTTCAGAACTGACCACCAATACCAGCTCGTAGTCCTGTAACTGTTCTACTTCTACTTTTGCTTCTTCTTTCTTATTCTTGCTTATTGCCATTTTCCAATCCAGTGAATTTTCTCGACTATTATACCATAAACGGCAGACACCGACAATGCGTTATCAAACCAACCATTTTACCATACTCTCTGTCACTTATCACTACCCGAAGGGCAAACTTGACATAGTATACCACCTTTGTTACACTCCAGTTAAGTACAGAGGGACAATATATCTACACCGTCCTCTTGTATTATCAGATGGCCCCGTGGTGTAGCGGTCTAACATGCCACCCTGTCACGGTGGAGATCGCGGGTTCAAATCCCGCCGGGGTCGCCAGTGCAACATATTTTGTGACAGTCCATCGTGTTGAAGACCAAAAAAGGCTTGCATTCCGGTTGCGGTGTTACGGCTAGAACCTTCTTGTCTTTTATCCAGACAAATGCCTGATAATCAGTTTCATCTATCATGTAGTAATGGGATGCTCAAAGGAAGGAATTTCAGAAACGTTCTTGTCTCTGACCCTCTTCAAGTCCTCGATATACGTGCAGAACTGGTCCGGTTCAGTAAGCATGGGGGTCCCGGACTTCCGGGAAGCCTGAATCCAAAACCCTACTGGTGTATGGGTAAGAAAGATATGAAGTATCTTTGGAAATAGTCCCGGTAATTAAAGGTGGAGTTCGACTCCCTCCCGTCTCCACCAGAGAATGAAACCAGCCCTGATGAAAACAGGGCTTTTCTTTTTACTTCAATTACTGGTCGCTAACCCTGTTCTGACTCTGGTCTTTCGGGGTCGTTTTTATAAGTATAATATGCACCGTTACGCCAATAGCTATGATAAGCAATATAACCCTGATAATCAGAGCCTGAACCGCGAAAATGATGGAACAGGCAATCGTTATCCACAGCAGAGAGATGGTGGCAATCTTTACTTTCCGCGGCATGCCTCTTCCGTGCAGGTAATTGCGCACGTAGGTGCCAAAAAATCTGTTGCCTAATAGCCAGTTATATAATTTCCGTGAACTGCGCAGATAACAGGCGGCCGCCAGCAGGAGAAAAGGGGTCGTGGGCAGAACGGGAACAAAGATACCAATGATGCCTGTCGCGGTGAATACTGTTCCGGCAAAGATAAGCAGTCCTTTTTTCAGCTTTTCCGACATTTCTTCAGTCTTTTCCTATCTCAACCCTCAGGCAAACCTGTCCTGGCCAGCACTTCACCGCCAGCGTGATCGGGGTTTCTGTTTCCCTGTGGTAGCCTGGCGCGCTATCACTCGACGGTGACGCTCTTCGCCAGGTTCCGGGGGAAATCAATGGGGCAGCCGCGTTCTTTGGCGGCATAGTAGGCCAGCAACTGCAGCACCACGGTATTTACCACCGGTGAATACAGCGGCTCCACCTTCGGCACGACAATCACCGAATCGGCTACTTCCTCAACCACCTCATCCCCCTCCTCAACCAGGGCGAGTACCGGGGAGTTTCTGGCCTTGATCTCCTTGATGCTGGTCAGCATGGCATCATAGGTATTATCCGGCGCCACCATCGCCACGACCGGTGCCTCACTGCTGAGCAGGGCAAACGGGCCGTGCTTCAATTCTCCCGCCGCATAGCCCTCGGCATGAATATAGGCTCTCTCCTTCAGCTTCAATGCGCCTTCCAGCGCCACCGGATAGTTGATGCCGCGCCCGATGAAAAAGACATGGTCATACTTCGCAATCTGCGCGGCATGCTGTGCGATTTTTTCCTCGTCGTCCAGTATACGCTGCACCCTGCCGGGCAATTGCCTCAGCTCTGTAATGAGGCTGTCTTTTCGCCTCAGGTCGATTCTGGCCAGGGGCAGAGCCATCCAGTACAGAGCCATCAGCTGCGCGGTATAGCTCTTGGTCGCCGCGACGCTTATCTCCGGGCCTGCCTGCGTGTAGAGGACCTGGTCGGCAAGGCGGGTGGCGGAGCTGCCAACGACGTTGGTTATCACGGTTACCGGGCAGCCTTCGCTCCTGAGCCTTTTAATGGCTTTCAGTGCGTCGGCTGTCTCGCCGGACTGGGTGATGACCACAGCCTGGGTTCGAGCCGAGATTTGCCCCAGAAAGCCGAACTCGGAAGCTATCTCGGCCCTGACCGGAACCTTGAATAGTTGCTCCAGAACATATTTCCCGACCAGTGCCGCGTGATATGAGGTACCGCAGGCCAGAATAAGTGTTTCCCTTTCACCACCCCCCGCAAAAATATCCCGGTCAGAAATCGTTTCATCAGCTGTCAGGTAGGCTCTGATGGTATCCCGTATCACCTTTGGCTGCTCGTGGATTTCCTTGAGCATGAAGTGCTCGTAGCCACCCTTCTGCGCATCTTCAACATTCCAGGTCACCTGGTGCGGCTGACGGTCAACCACCTTCCCTTTTTTTTTAACCTGAAAACCTTCTTTTCTAACAACGGCGATATCATCGTCTTCCAGATAGACGACCCGGCTGGTATGGTCCAGTACCGCCGGCACGTCCGAGGCGATGAAGTTTTCCCCATCACCGATGCCAATAATCAACGGGCTGTCCTTCCTCGCGGCAATGAGCTCGGGCCTGCCATCCATGAGCACCGCGATGGCATAGGAGCCTTCCATCTCAGTCAGTGCTCTCGCCACCGCCTCCTCCAGGTCGCCGGCAAAATATTTCTCGATAAGGTGAGGGATGACTTCGGTGTCCGTTTCGGAAGTGAAGGTATGCCCCTCTTCGGTGAGCTGCTGATGCAGCTGCTGAAAGTTAGAAATTATACCGTTATGCACCACGGTGATTTTCCCGGTGCAGTCGCAGTGCGGGTGGGCGTTTGCCCTGGACGGTCCTCCATGGGTCGCCCATCGCGTATGCCCGATACCGATTTTCCCTTCGAGGCGGCGCGGCAGTTTCTCTTTCAGAGCTCCCACCCTGACCGCATCCTTATGCACCTGCAATTTACCACCGGCCACCGCAATACCGCAGGAGTCATAGCCGCGGTATTCCAGCCGGGCCAGGCAGTTCAGCAGGATGGGCTTTGCCTGTCTCTCCCCGATATAGCCAACGATGCCGCACATCTTGTCAGATATCTCCTCTAAGCCTGAGTTATACCACCAGACTCCGGTCCGGCAGCCTTCCGCTTATCAGTTTCAGTGACCGTATCTGGCTGTAGTTGCCGACGATTACACCCGGCTGTGCCACCACGCTGTTACCCAGCACACACCCCTCCCCGAGCATCGCCCCGAAGCTGACGGTATGGCGTTCGTGATCAATGGCAACTTCTTCCTGCCCGCGGCACGCAGAGAACTGTCCTTTAATATCACAGCCATTATCAATGACCGAGTCTTCTATGATGC
>JBARQF010000008.1:0-2028 GCA_049643605.1 Dehalococcoidales bacterium | reverse complement strand
CGGCTGCCCGTGGTGTGAACAGAACCTCAGGACCAGTGTCCAGGACGGTGATGACCTCAGGATTATGGATATAGTGGACTTGATAGCCGAAAATCTTTGAAAGCCTATGGAGATTAACCGACCATGCGCGACGAGTTTTACAAGAAGGTAGAGGGCAGAACTTACGCCGCACCCCAGTACGGTAAGGAAATTACCCTCAAAGTAGGCGATGATATAGAGGGAAACGGTGTTGCCGCTATGACCGGGGAGGCAATGGCGGAGCTGGGAGTCTCGGAAGGGGAAACGGTCGAAATAATCGGTGCCTGGACGCTAAAGGCAAAGGCCGTTCTACTCGGTGGGGAAGGGGATATCACCGCTCTCCACATGGACAGAAAGACGAGAATCGCTCTCCCCATGGACGAAGGCCAGGAAGTGGGAGTCAGAAAGGAATACCATTAAATAACACTTCTAACGATGGAGGTCAGATAAATATGGGTATCACCAGAGAGCTGGTAGAGTTCTGTGACGGCGTGAAGTATGAAAACCTCTCTCCGGAGGTGGTCGATAGAGTCAAATATCATTTTCTGGACTTCATTGGTATCGCCAGCCGGGGTTCCCGGGTTGAGTCGAGCCAGACCGTGCATCGTCTCGTCAAGGATATCGGCCTGAGTCCGGAAGGCGCGATAATTATTGGGACGGATATGAGAGCCGCCCCCGAATATGCAGCTCTGGCTAACGGCACAGCCGCTCACTCGCTGGAGCTGGACGACCTGCATAATGAATCCTCTCTCCACCCTGCGGTCGCGGTATTCCCGGCAGCTCTGGCCGCCAGCGTAATCAGCAACTGCGGTGGAAAAAGGTTTATCGAAGGAGTAACGGTAGGTTACGAGGTCACGACCAGGTTGGGCAAGGCTTTGAACCCGGGCAATCACTATGCGCGGGGATTCCATCCCACAGGAATATGCGGCGTCTTTGGCGCTGCCGCTGCTGCCGCTAAAATACTGGGACTGGATATAGAACAGACGATTAATGCTCTGGGCATCGCCGGCAGCCAGGCGGCGGGCTCTATGGAATTCCTGACCGATGGTTCCTGGACCAAGCGATTGCACGCCGGTTGGGCCGCCCACAGTGGCATAATCGCGGCCATGCTGGCAGAGCGGGGGTTCACCGGGCCCGCCACGATAATCGAGGGGAGATTCGGTTTCCTGCATTCGTATTCCGGCGGCGCTGTCCCTGAAAAGGTGGTGGCGGATTTGGGGAAGCCTTTTGAAATCACAAGAACAAGTATCAAGCCCCATGCCTGCTGTCGCTATAAGCAGGGCTCGATAGACGGTATTTTGAATGTCATGAGGGAAAATAACCTGAAACCGGAAGAGGTAAAGCAGGTAACCCTGGGCATATTGAAATCGGGGTTCCCCATAGTAGCTGAGCCTGCGGAATTGAAATACAATCCCAAGACGCTGGTTGACGCCCAGTTCAGCATGCCCTTTGGCGCCGCGGTTGCCATGATTTATGGCAAAGCCTTCTTAAGCGAATACACTCTGGAGAACATAGCGTCCGCCAGAGTAAAAGAGATGATGAGGCGCGTTTCCTGCGTGGAAAATCCCGAGTTGGAAAAGGTCTTCCCCAAGCAGTGGCCAGCCAGTGTGGAGATGGTGACTGAAGACGGACGAAAGTTCTCGACCAGGGTTGATTATCCCAAGGGAGACCCGGAAAACCCGCTGACCTGGGAAGAACTTATCGGCAAGTTCGACGACCTGACTTCAGCTATTTACCCTGCGGAGAGCAGGGAAAAACTGGTTGCGCAGGTGCGGGCCCTGGAGCAAGAGCCAGGCATGAAAAAGTTCTGCCAGCTGGTTGCCGTCTAGAAGTCTGGTGGGGCAGGGCAGCGCACTATCAACGTCCTGAAGTGGCGCGCTCTTTCTCCGCACTAGCATCAGCCAGGGAGAGAAATTTTCTGGCCCTTTCCGCAACGGGGGCATCTACCATCTTACCGTCGAGGGCGACTGACGCCTGGCCTTGCTCTACGGCGTCTTCAAAGGCCTGCAC
>JBARQF010000007.1:0-3002 GCA_049643605.1 Dehalococcoidales bacterium | reverse complement strand
TTTCATACGGAAGGCCTCGGCCAGGTGGCAGATTTTAATCAGAGCGGTTATGCCCCCTTTCACCATGACATCGCCGCGCAGCATATCGGTGGCGCCCTGAGTAATGAACTGAGCGAGCCCGTAAAGTCCGCCGGGAGTGTATTCCGTAGCCAGAATAGGGATATCAAGTTTCTGCCTGAGTTTAACACAATTGTAAATATCATCCTCGGGTAGCGGGTCTTCATACCAGTAGAAGCCAAGCTCTTCGATAGCCCGCCCCACGCGCACGGCGTCCTCATAACCGTAAGACCAGCACGAGTCGAGCATCAGTACCATATCATCACCCACAGCATTGCGAACAGTCCGGCTGATCTCTATATCCTCATCAGGTTTGGCATGCGGGTGTATCTTGTAAGCTTTCCACCCCCGGGACTTATAACCTAGGGCCTCATCGGCATAGTCCTGAGCGGTAGGCAGGAACGCCGAGCTGGCATAGGCTGGAACGCTCTCGCGACAGGTGCCAAGCAGACGGTGTATCGGCATGTTGGCCATCTTACCCGCGATATCCCAGAGGGCAACATCCAGCGCGCCAATGGCCGCCAGCGAGGCAAACCGGTTGCAGCGCCACAATCCATGCCACAGGCGACCGATATCCAGCGGGTTCTGGCCGATTAGAACCGGCTTCAGATAGCTGAGCAGCGGACCAGCGTTGTCAACAGCGCTCCGCATCGCTGAACCCAGGAAAGAATGGCCTTCTACACCCTCATCAGTACTGACGGTTACCACGGCAATCTCTTTTTCTCCGCCGAAAGGAATTGCCTGTCCCGGGTAAGTACCCTCTGGTATCGTCCAGGCAACCATGGTCAGGGATACGTCGGTAATTTTCATCGCTTTCTCCTTATAGACGCTTACTCATCGATTATAGTATAATCTGACCGAAAAGCGGGAGTAACTCAGCTGGTAGAGTCCCTGCCTTCCAAGCAGGTTGTCGCGGGTTCGAATCCCGTCTCCCGCTCCACAGATTTCAATCTTGCTAATCCTTCCAGCCTTTAACCTCATCGCAGTTAAAACATTTCCCATTGTGTACGGACGTTAATTCACCGCATCGCTGGCAGGCATACTTATGACGCTGCTTTTCTAAAAAACTTTCGAGGCCATTTTCCCGGATTTCCACCAGATTATCAATCATGCTCATGCCAAAATCACGTCTGTATTTGGTGTCGAGTCGCCTCAGAGCTTCACAGGGAAAACAATCGCACTCAAAACAGAAATTCACCTCACCATGCAATAGCTTCAGGTTATCGGCACAACGCTTTTTCACAAAGGCGCACTGCTTGTTTCTGGGCCTGCAGCCCCGGCAATGCGCCATCACCCCCTTAAATCGAGGTTGATTCTTGTAAGCCAGATAGCCGCTGCATATGGCGCAGTTCATACCGCAGGGAGCTATCAGACGAGGGTCAATCTTCTGCATGCTTACTTTTGCCGGCGCACCGAGGTTGATACCCCGAACAAAGGGTTGCTGTGTCCAAAAGCGTCAATAGCAGTGCCGGTCACGGCCCGGCTCTCATCAGAAGCAAGAAACACCGCCACCGCGGCAATATCTGACGGGGGCATCATATGTTCCGGCATTTTACCCCCGGTGATTTCGTGAAGCATGTCTGTTTCCACTGCCCCGGGGCATATTGCGTTCACGTCGATGTCAAATTCTTTTACCTCTGCGGCAAGGCAATAGGTGAAACTGATAACAGCCGCTTTGGCAGGTCGGTAAGGAGTCCTGCCCGCAGCTCCAATTCGCCCGCCGATTGAGGCGATATTGATTATTTTGCCCGACCGCCGTGCCATCATCTGTGGCAGCACCGCGCGACAGCAGAGAAACGTGCCCGTTAAGTTGACCCCCATTACCCAGTTCCATTCGTCCAGGGTCAAATCGGTCACGGCCCGGTAGGGGAGATTTACCGCAGCGTTATTTACCAGGATATCCACGTGTTGAAACTCGTTCTTTGCTATTTCCATCATCCTGGTGACATCTGCTTCACCTGCCACGTCTGCCTGAATACCGATTGCAGTGCCACCATTCTTGGAAATCTGGGTTACCACCTGGTCGCAGCTGTCTTTGTTTCTACCGGCAATGGCAATTTTAGCACCCTCGCCGGCGAAAGACAGGGCAATGGCCCGTCCTATACCACGACTCCCTCCGGTTATTAAAGCAACCTTGTTAGCCAGTCTCATCGTTATCCTCCTTGCAATGTGGTGGGATTATACGTTCAATTATCCGCTCTCCAGGCTGAATTTTCGTGTCATTGCCAACGACGCATTTCTTGAGCACCGAACCTTCTCCAATGGTAACACCATGCCACAGTACCGCCATCTCCAGAACCGCGCCATCGCCGATGGTGCAATCTGAACCGAGAACCACCGGCCCTTTTATGCGCACCCGAGGGCCGATGCGGCTCCGGCTGGCAATCACCACCGGCCCATTAATCTGTGCCGATGGGTGAATAACAACGTCTCCGGCACAATACAGCCCGTTTTCCCCCGGGCTGCCAATGAAGGCCGGTTTATCATCAGACAACAAAAGGTTGCAGTTCAGACCCAGGTACTTCTCCGGGGTTCCCATATCAAGCCACTGGCCTCGGAACTGATAGCCACACATGGTTTCACCGAGCTCGAGAAGGCGAGGGAAAAGCCCTCGTTCAAACATATAATGAGCATTTTCCGGTACCTGCTGCAGGACTTCCGGTTCCAGAATATAAACACCCGCGTTTATCCAGTTGGTGGTCGCTTCACCGGGAGCAGGCTTTTCCACAAACCGCTGTATCCTGTGTTTACTGTCCGTGTCCACAACCCCGAAAGCAGACGGATTATCCACCCATGTAAGCGCAATGGTCGCTTTAGCCTTCGTCTTTCGATGGAAGGCAAACATGGCTGCGATATCAAGCTCGGTAAATATATCGCCATTGAGAACAACAAACGTGCTATCCAGATACTCTTCGGCGTTTTTGACCGCTCCGGCAGTGCCAAGC
>JBARQF010000006.1:0-5422 GCA_049643605.1 Dehalococcoidales bacterium | reverse complement strand
GTGCTGGCCCCGCTGCAGTGAACCACCGATTGTCCGGCGCGCCACGCAAGTTCGGCGGTAACCCTGGGGATGATGTCATCCGGCGTGGTGACAAAGACCATGTCGGCACTGTCAGCCAGCTCCTGGGCCTTTTCATAGACCTGGCAACCGGATACATCGTCGGCAAATCGCTGTGCTGCCTCCTTGACGACATCAAAGACACCGGTGACCGGATAACCGCGCTGCGACAGGTTGACCGCGAACGCAGTGCCCACCGGTCCAGCGCCAATGAAACCGATGTTCGACAAGTCCGTTACCTCCTCTCACCGTATTGCCCCGGCACCCGCCCCCTTCGGCCAATATTATTTGACGATAGAGAAGTTTGTCAAGGTAAAAGCAGGCCTGCATTGCGGATAACGTCAGGGTGCTGTTTTGACAGTCTGAAAAAGGTCTGTTACAATGTGGCGGTTTCGGCTGTAGTTACAAATCGACAGGAGGTATTGAATTGAAGAACCCTCTCAAGGAGAAACTGAAGAAAGGGGAGGCGGTAATCGGCACATTCATCATGATAGGGCATTCCGATGTGACGGAGTGGCTTTCCCGGGTGGGGTTTGACTGGCTGCTGCTAGACACAGAACACACAACAACAGGTTACGAAACACTGCAGCGCATGATGCAGGCGATGAACGGCAGCGACTGTGTGCCTATCGTCAGGCCGCAGTGGAATGACCCGGTGGTCATCAAGCGGGTGCTGGATATCGGCGCCTACGGCGTGCTCATCCCATGGGTGAATTCCAGGGAAGATGCCGAGAATGCAGTAAGATACTGCAAATACCCACCGCTAGGTATCCGGGGTTGGGGGCCAAGGCGCGCCGGCATGTTCGACCCGGATTACTTCAAGACGGCCAATGATGAGGTTCTAGTCACTGTTCAAATAGAGACGCAGGAGGCACTGGACAACCTGGATGAGATTCTTTCCGTGCCCGGCATAGATGCCTGCTATATCGGCCCCTGGGACCTATCGGTAAGCCTTGGCATCGGCGTACCGCCGGACTGGGACTCCCCAAAATATAAGGCGGCGTTTGACAAGGTCTTGGAAGCCGCGGCCAGGCATAACAAACCGGCGGGCATGTTCGCCATATCGGATAACATTGAATGGGCGGTGAAGAAGGGGTTCGTATACAATACCGTTGATGCTGATGACTTCCTCCTCATGCGCGGTGCCAGGGAGGTTGTGGCAAAAGCGCGTAACGCAGCCAAAAAATAGGCGGGAAAAAAAGATGAAGATAACCGGCGTAAAAACCTACGTGCTGGAAGGGCTGCTTGGCGACCAGGCATTTGGCTGGTCCCTGTGGGTGACCGACAGGCGTCAGACGGCCATTTGCGTCATTACCACCGATGAAGGGATTGAAGGGGTGGGGGAAGCGTTTTTCGTCGGTGGGCCGTCGACCATAACCGCCGCGATGATACAGGATGGCTATGCTCCTCTGCTCATCGGGGCAGACCCTTTCCAGAGCATTGTTATCTGGGACTTCCTCTACAACCGGACCAGAGACCAGGGGCAGAAAGGCCTGCCCATCGCCGCCCTCAGCGCCATCGACGTTGCCCTCTGGGATATCAAGGGGAAAGCGCTGGGCGTGCCGGTCTATAAGCTACTGGGCGGGGCCTATCGCCACCGCGCCCGCGTCTATGCTACCGGTCTCTATGAACCTCAACATGTGCCCAGCATTAAAGATGCGCTCGTGGAAGAAGCACTTGGCTATAAAAAAAGCGGCTTCTCGGCGATGAAGCTCAAGGTAGGCTACGGCATTGACACCGATATGGAATACGTGCGTGCGGTGAGGGAAGCCATCGGCGATGAAACGATGCTGATGGTTGATGCCAACCATGCTTACAATGCCGCCGAGGCAATCCGTCTGGCCCGCAGGATGGAGGCCTATAATGTCTACTGGCTGGAGGAACCGGTGCCCCCGGAGGATATTGACGGCTACGTGGAAGTGAAGCAGAATTCCAACATCCTCATTACCGGCGGCGAGTGCGAGTATACACGGTTCGGATTCCGTGAACTTATTACCCGGCGTGCCGTGGACATCCTGCAGCCCGACCTTTGTGCCGCCGGCGGGTTTACCGAGATGATGCGAATACTGTCGCTGGCCAGTGCCTGGAACGTGCCGGTTGTTCCGCATGTCTGGGGGACAAATGTGGGGCTGGCGGCTGCCCTGCAGCTATTTGCCGCCCTGCCCAACTTCCCCGAACGCCGCTTCCCGGCCGAGCCATTTTTTGAGTATGACCGCTCCCCGCACCCCTTCCGTGATAAGGTAACGCAGGAACAGTTTGTTATGAAGGACGGTTATCTTGATATTCCGGAAAAGCCCGGACTTGGCGTGACGATGGACATGGATTACGTTCGGGAGCATGCTGCTAAATAGGGCAATCGAGACGTTTTTCTCGTATATTAATAAAAGATAAATAAATTTTAATCGATTTTAAATTTAAGTAGTGCAAAACAGAATTTTCTATGGTATATTATGGTTACTGGCTGGAGAGCAGAATAATGCTGGTGCCCGAACTGTCAGCCTGGTTTGAAACCCGGAAGCTGGAGACAAAGGGGGGCTTCAAATGGTCAAAGAAGCTGGTATCCAGTTAAATTGTCGTCAGTGTGGTAGTGAATTCATCCTGAGCAAGGCGGAGCAGGAGTTCTACGAGCTAAAAGGTTTCAAGCTGCCCTCCCGCTGCAAGGAATGCCGTTCCGTTAAACAGACCAAAACACAGCCACTTGCCTGCTCCCAATGTGGTACGGAACTCGACAAGGGTAAATCCATTTACTGTATCAATTGCCTGCAGACCGCGCATTTCGAGCTGGAGAAAGAAAACAAGCAGGTCAAAATGGCCGCCAGCGCTGCCCGGAGCAAATTGGAAGCAAGCGAATCGAAAAGAGCGGAGTTTGCCGAGATGCTCCGGCAGAAGGAGCAGGAGCTGGTTGAGCTGGAGCAGAAAGCGGCAGTTCTCACCGAAGACCTGGACAAGGCGCAGCAGTTTTACGCCGCTTCAGGCTGGCTGCAGCCGGTATTAACCGAAATTGAAAAACGACTCGAGGAACTGGAGCGGGCTCAGAGCGAGATAACTTACAAAGTGTTGCAGACCATCCGCGTCATGCAGGAGCGTTACGATGGCCTCGGGGTTGTGGACGTAATCAAGCGTAACCTGAAGCAGGGTGTCCAGGAAGAAGCGTAACCAGCCATATAAGTCAGTTAAATTCTTCCCGGAGGAAGAAGCAAAGGCAGGGTGAAAAAGCCCTGCCTTTTTATTTCAAACATACTGTCCAGTTTCACTTCGGAGCTCCTCCTCTGGCGTAAAATGGCCCCGACTAATTTGCCTGTTTTGGTGCCTGCATTAGCTCGATGGGAATTCCATCCGGGCCTTTGAGGAAGCACACCCCCCAGCCCTTTATATCTTCTATTTTCTGACCTCCCCAGAAAGGCGGATGGTTGAACTCCACCCCTTCAGCGGTAAGTTCATCGTACGTCTTCTGAATATCGTCCACCTCGAAGGCGATATGTGCCACCCCCGGATTACACAGTCTGGGGTCTATCCGCTCCCCCTTTGGTGAAAGATACTCGATAAGGTGGATGATATCATCGCCGGGAGTACGTATAACCGCAAGCCGCTGGGCAACCTCCTGAAGTCGGTAAAGCTTATCCAGGCGTTCTCCCCTGGGTTCCAGTATGGTTGACGTCTGCAGGCCCAGAAGGTCGCAGAAGAAGTGAAGTGCCTCGTCAAGGTTGCTGACGGTGTAACTGGAATGCTGAATTCTTTTAATCATTCTGCCTCCTAAATTGTACTGCGGAAGATTGTGCCGGACTTTAGCTACGGAGCTTCCTGATGACCCCATCAAGTTTATGGCTTCAATAGGGGAGCTATGTTTTCTCCGCTGTACATAGAATCAAAAGCTCTCTGCACATCCTGCAGAGGGATAATTTCAGAGACAAGCGGTTTGATGTTAACCTGTTTGCTTGCTACGAGCCGCATGGAGGTATATATCAACCCGCTGGGCCCGCCGAAACCACCAGCGATGGTGAGAAATCTTACCTGCTTCTTCCACCAGACCATGGGGTCGATTTCTGCTGGTAGCCCGTAACCGGCCAGGCCTATGGTGCCACCCCGCCTGACCATGTCTGCCGCCTGGTTTAAGACATCTCCACTTCGGACACAAATAATGACCTTGTCCGGGCCGGCCTCCGTGAGCTTTACTACTTCGGAGACGACATCGACTTCATTGGGATTGAAAACCGCGTCGGCGCCCACTTCCAGTGCCTTATCCAGACGGGACTTAATCGGGTCAATGACGATAACGGGGCCTGCCCCTGCGGCTTTAGCACATAGCATCGTGCCAAGGCCTATTTTCCCGGCTCCAATGACAACCACTGATTCCCCGGGCTTCAGTTCGGTAGTTTTGATGGCGCTGACCCCTGTGCGGAGCGGCTCCACCAGCGCCGCTTCCTCATCGGATACATTATCGGGTACTCTCTGGACGGCGTGCGGCGGCCTGACGAAATATTCAGCCATTGACCCGGAGCGGTTGGCGTATTCCCTGATCACTTTGGGCAATGTTCGTGGCGATACATCCTTGCCCTGGCACAGGTGATGCAGCTGGCGACGGCAAAAATAGCACTGGCCGCAGGGCAGCAGGTAGTCACCAGTGGTAACCCGGTCACCAACTGACCACCCGTCGACCCCTTCACCGATAGCCGCTACCTCGGCGGCAAACTCATGACCGAGTATAGCTCCTTCCTTGATAGGATTGCCGTGCATCTGGCCGGCGACATATTCAAGGTCAGTGCCGCATATAGAGCAGTATCTCATCTTCAGCAATAGTGTCCCCGGTTGTACTGATGGCGTTGGTACCTCCTCGCAGGTAATAAGTCCTTTACCTTTGACCACAGCCGCTTTCATCGATTTTACTCCTTTCTGAATCTACAGGTACTATTCTTCGCGTGGCAAGCCATGCTGCTGCATATAGCGCAATACAGCTTGTGGAATTCATTAGGCATTGTAATTATGGGGTTATGGATATGTCAAATATGCTCGGTCGGACATCAGCCCTGAGATGAAAGCAAACTCCCTTCAAGGACGTGAGGCTTGAGGTCTGGGGAATTGTCTTACCCCTATAAAGTTATGACTACATTTCCCTTTTTATGGCCTGTTTCGACATACCGGTGAGCCTCGGCCATTTGTTCCAACGGATAGCGTCTATCTATGACTGATTTTATCTTTCCCGCCTCAATAAGCTCTTTGAGGAAGATTAGGTCTTCAGTCTTTGAGCTTGCTAACCCAAATTTTACTTTCTTGCTGCTTGTCATTGAAGTCCATAGCCCTCGAACAATCTTTGACAGCGTAGGATTACCTATAAGATAGACTCCTTTTTTCTTTAGCGATCTTACAC
>JBARQF010000005.1:0-6433 GCA_049643605.1 Dehalococcoidales bacterium | reverse complement strand
CGCGGGGAGTGAGGTGGGTGGGGTCAATGATACTTTTATACTCGGTGAAGATGGCATCATCACCGTCGGCAAACTGCACCAGCGGCTGGTCAAAGATGGAATCCCCATTCGAGTCAGGCATGAGATTCAACGGGCTGTGGCGCACAAAAGCCCTGATTTCTTCCTGTAAAGACGCGGCTGTTTCCCTTGGTTTGACATCAGCAGTCACGGGATATACTTACCCTCCCTTGTTATTAACAAATCTGGGAATAATGGATGCTTATTCGGCCTCAAGCGCGTGGATAAGAACCTCTTTCATGTGCTCGCCGGGCATCAGGAAGTCCTGTTCGGAAAGGTCCTGACCGATAAGTCTCAAACGCTCGAGCAGCGAGTAGAAGTTGATTGCCCAGCCGATGCCGAACGCCTCGGGGACCAGAATCCGGCTGTCGTAGGGGTTCCAGTATGCCTCTTTGATACGCTCCATGGTGGGCAGTCTGAAATCATACGGGACAAAACGGCCAACCTTCCCGTGCCACAACCTCTTTTCTTCCGGCTTTTCCAGTTCCTGGCATACTGCGACCAGTGTGAGGGTAATCACCGTTGCCTGAAGCAGTTGATTAAGATTTTTTACGTTCATTGCGAGACCTTCATGCCTGTACGCTATCTATACCCAGCACCACGGAAGTTTCAATCTGGCGCCGGGGAATATCCCAGTATGTTTCCAGCAGCCGGTCTTTATCAGGCAACAGGTGAAACCCGTATTTCTGATAGAAAGAAATCGCCCAGCTGGCATCTGCCCACGTTCCAACCAGCAATCGACTGCCGGCAAAAAGGTGCATGATGTGGTCGAGGAGTCGGCTGGCAATCCCTTTCCGCTGGTGCTCCGGTAAGACATACGCATGGCGGATAAGGGTAATATCTTTGATTGGTTCCATTCCCATGATACCCACAAGCTCCCCCTTTACTTCCCAGCCGAAGAAAATAGCCCGTTTCATTTCTCCGGTCAACTCGTCCATTGACATATAGGGCTGCCGGTAGCGGTCTGCCGGAATAATGCCTTCGTACATTTCCGCCGCTTTATTGATGATGAGGTGCATTCTCTGGGCATCGCTTGCCCGGCATTTGCGAATCATTGGCGTTCAATTATTAGAAATTATACCACGTGCACCGTAATTATCAAGAGTGCGGCAAAAATCCCCCTTAAATTGCCGATGCAGAGCTAGTCAGACTATTATACAGTGTGATATAATTTACCTAATTTGTGGCCTCCTTATCCTGTGCAAATGATGCCACCAGAGTTTTCAAAGGGGCTTAAGTCTGTATTCTAGGGGCATAATTACCTATAGCTATTATAATTTCAGGATAGACAGGAATACTAAACTATAGATGAGGAGGTATAGCGTTGAAATCATCGCTTGAGGTGTTACAAACAAGAGTTAACCAAGAGGACTATCAGAAGTTGTGCGCCATAGATAATTCTAAAATCCACCAGGTAATTGCCGAAGCTGCTGAGCTCTGTAACCCGGATAAAATCTTCATCTGCAGTGATACCCCTGATGAGATCGCCCATATACGAAACATGGCAATTGTCACCGGCGAGGAGAGCGCTGCTATAACCATTCCGGGGCACACCTTCCATTTTGATGGTCCCTATGACCAGGGACGAGACCGTGCGGTTACCAAGTTCCTCGTGCCTGAGGGAGATTCCCTCAGCAAAACCATCAATCAGATTGGTCGGGATGAAGGTCTTGCCGAAGTACAGGGTCTGCTTAAGGATGCGATGAATGGCCATACTATGATCGTTCGCTTCCTTACTCTAGGACCAGCTAATTCTCCCTTTACCATTCACTGCCTGGAGTGCACCGATTCCTGGTATGTAGCTCACAGCGTGGATCTCCTCTACCGAAAGGGTTATGATGCATTCCGTCAAGCAGGTCCAGAGACGGAATTCTTCAATACTTTACACTCGTCGGGGAAATTGGACGAGAATATGGCGAGCGTGAATCACGAGAAGAAACGCATCTACATAGATTACTTAACAGATACCGTCTACAGTGTTAATAATCAATATGCTGGCAACTCCATTGGTTTTAAAAAGCTAGCTCTTCGACTGGCCATCCGTAAGGCTCACCAGGAAGGCTGGCTGGCCGAGCATTTTATGATAATGGGAGTGCATGGTAAAGACGGTCGTAAGACTTACTTCGCGGGGGCCTTCCCCAGTGCCTGCGGCAAGACCTCTACCGCCATGCTTCCAGGGGAGACCATCCTGGCTGATGACATCGCTTATGTTCGTAATATTGGTGGAGCTTGCCGTTCCGTGAATATTGAAGCTGGTATCTTCGGCATCATTCATGATGTCAGCTCTAAGGATGACCCACTAATCTACCAGTTACTTACCAGTCCGGGAGAGATTATTTTTTCCAATATTTTAGTCAAAGATGCCAAGTGTTGGTGGTTGGGAATGGGTAGTGAGCTTCCTGAGGACGGAGCAAATTACACCGGGCACTGGTACGAAGGTAAGACCGACGAGGCGGGTGAAATAATTCTGCCCGCTCATAAGAACGCCCGCTATACTGTCGCCCTCAAGGCACTACCAAATTGCGACCCTGAGTTGGAAAACCCCCTGGGCGTAGAGTTGAGTGGTGTAATATATGGTGGTCGCGATTATCGAGGATATGTGCCCGTACAGCAGGGCTTTGATTGGGAGCACGGCATTATCGCCTATGGAGCGGCTCTGGAGACAGAAACAACCTTTGCCCTTGTCGAGGAAGAAGGTAAACGTGAGATAAATATTATGAGCATCCAGGACTTCATTTCTATCCCCCTGGGGCAGTATGTCAAGAACTACCTGGAATTTGGCAAGGGGCTTGAAAAAGCACCGCTTGTATTTGGCGTTAATTACTTCTTAAAAGGTTTGAAAACAGGAGACTTCTTAAACGACCGCCGGGATAAGCACGTGTGGATAAAGTGGATGGAGCTACGCGGAAATAATGAGGCCGAAGCGATAAAGACTCCTACCGGCTGGATTCCCAAATACGAGGACTTGAGTCGGCTCTTCCGCCAGGTACGAGGTAAAGACTATGCCAAAGAGGATTACATCCAGCAATTCACCACTCGCGTTCCCGAAAACTTGGCCAAGATAGAGCGAGTGGAGAAATTCTACCGGGAAAATGTTGCCGATACACCAGCGGAAATCCTTAGAGTACTTGATGAGCAGCGAGAGCGCTTGCTTAAAGCCAGGGAGCGCTTTGCTGACTACATCTCACCCGAAGACCTTGAAGGATAGTGGACTTCATGGTCTACTAGCGCGTCATTCCTGTATCTGCGATTACGCTTACACGTGTTTTAGATAAGATCGGGAACAGCGGGAGAGATTGAATAAAGCAGGGGAGCAATACGGGGATTATATCCTGCCCGCTAAACTGAGGTAATAAAAGCTGTCAGGCTGATTTTTGCTCCTCCATACTCTCGATAATGATTTCTGCAGCGAGCCTGGCACCGATAGCCGCGGGCAGCGCACACTTGGCATACCCTTTGGCATCTATGAAAGCCTGCATGTTTTCCTGGCTTGCCCGGGGGTCCATAAATCGACCAAAGACCACGTCCTCCTGTATCTCGTCACATTGTATTGAACCAAGCGCCTCTTCGAAGCGGGGTAAAAACTTGCGGGTGGCGTCTATAGCCGCCCCTGTTTTTGGATAGTCAGTCATGTCATCGCTGCCGAAGTAGAGCCCGAGGACAATCAGCCCCCCGGATACGGCGCCGCAGATTCTGCCGGTGGCGCCAAATCCCGGAAAAGGGGAAAGCGCTTTTATCATGTCCATGTTTCCCAGACCGAACTCCTCCATCACGGGAAGAGCTGCACCCTTGGCTCAGCTGTGGCTCAGGAATTCACACTCCTCGGCTCTTCGCTGGACGCGGTCCAGGATTTCCTCTTTGCCGGCGATTATTGCCTCTTTAAGCAGGGTCTTTTGGGGGATACCTTCCGAGTTGAGTTTGCCGAACCAGGCGTTGATTGCTTCGGTGTCCCAGCTTCTATCGACCAGTTCCTGCATCTTTTCATTCAGCACTGCGTGCTCAACCATATAGTCCCTCCTTTAGAATCAAATTATTCAAGCCTTTATGGCGCTTTATGGCTAAGGGAGAGTGGAGCCACCCTCAATGAGCAACGTCTGGCCGGTCATAAAGTTGGAGGCTTCCGACGCGAGAAAAACGGCCGCGCCCATATAGTCCGAAGTGTCGCCTGTTCTGCCCATGGGGATGGACTGTATTGTCTCCTGAAGCTTATCCGGATTTTCCTCGAAGTATTTTTTATTTAAAGGAGTGATGGTGGGTCCGGGTCCAATGGCATTTACGTTAATATTGTATTTTGCCCATTCCACTGCCAGACAGCGTGTCAGGTGGGAGACGCCGGCTTTGGAAGTGGCATAAACCGAGCGCTCCGACATGGCTCTCAGGCTCGCGTCGGAGGAGATATTGATTATCTTGCCCTTTTTCTGCTTTATCATCTCTCGCCCCACCAGCTGGCAGCAGAAAAATACGCCCCTGAGGTTGGTATTCATGATATGGTCCCAGTCCTCCCGGGTGAAATCTTCCGCAGGTTTCCTCACGATAACCCCGGCATTATTAACCAGGATATCGATTTTCCCATGATTTACCATCACCCTGGAAACCATGGCCGCTATTGACGACTCGTCGCTGACGTTGGTGGGAATGGAGTCGACATTCAAGCCTTCTTTCTTAAGGGACTCGGCGGCTTTTGCCCCTTCTTCCGCCCTGCGGTTGGCGATGATAACTGCCGCGCCGGCCCGGGCGAGGCCACGTGAGATGGCAAGACCGATTCCCTGGTTGCCGCCGGTGACTATAGCTACCTTTCCGGTAAGGTCAAATATCTCCATCTTTTGCACCTCCTTAATGCTATTACAATATATAAATTGGCGGCGTTCGTCAATATACCGTCTGGTATGATAAAATGTTACGTCGCTCCTGGTTATTGCAAAGGCGATAAAATTTCAGTTTCTTAAATCATTGAATTAAAGCTATGCAGCCTGCGGAGTTTTCTGGAAATCAGCCATCATTAATTGAATACCGGAATGTCGTTGTAAGCAAGAATGACCGCGTCGTACTGAACGGTATAACGCTGGCCATCGATTCCGGGGAGCATGTTGCTGTCCTGGGGCCCAACGGCGCCGGCAAGTCGTTTCTCATCAGAACCATTACCCGTGAGTGCTATCCCCACGCCGGAGTTCCTGATTCTTATGTAAGAATTCTCGGCAGAGAGGACTGGAATGTCTTCGAGCTGCGCAACCTGCTGGGGATTGTCACCGACGACCTGGCGGCACTCTGCAACCGGAACTTCACCTGCCGGGAGATTATTTTATCCGGATTCTTCAGCAGCATCGGGATATGGCCGTATCACAGGGTAACGCGGGCGATGGAGCAGAAAGCGCGGGAGATAATAGCGCTATTGGAAATATCGCATCTGGCAGAACGATATATGAACCAGATCTCAACGGGTGAAGCGCGACGAATACTTATTGGCCGGGCGCTGGTGCATGACCCTCAAGCGCTGGTTCTGGATGAGCCGACCACAAATCTGGACTTTCATGCCGCCCACAGGCTTCGGAGCATGCTGAGCAAGATTGCGAGCGCCGGCACCGGCATTATTATGGTTACGCACAATACTGCGGATATAATACCCGAGATTGAACGTGTAATCCTTCTCAAGGCGGGCAGGGTCTTCAAGGACGGTGAAAAAGAGAAGGTGCTGACATCAGAATCGCTTTCCCATCTTTTTGGCACGCCGCTGGAGGTGGTAAAGCGCGATGGATATTATCACCTCTGGTAGGCTGACGAAAAATTTGGGCGGCTCAATTAAGTTGAAATAACTTTCTCGGCTTTGAGCAGAATATCTGTTATGTCGGACATGTTGGATACCTGGCCGACCGCTATCTTGTCGGTCAGTTGTAAGTGGGACAGGCATGTCCCGCAGGCAAGAATAGTCACACCCTGATTCTCAAGCTGTTTTATCTCTTCCAGTGACAGTGAACCTTCAGTAACCAGTTTGACACCGCTGTTCATGAAGATAACGGTCCTGGGTTTTACTCTGCGTCCACCTAATTCATGAAGGAATCTTAGCATCAGGAGGCTGCCGAGCTCATGGTTTTCACCTCTACCCATTACCTCCGAGCCAATGAAAAGCACTGAATCTGAGAACGGTTCTTTTTCCCTGGTCATTTGAGATTACTCCTTTGTATGATTAATATCGGCTTGAGAGGCAACTCGAATTTATGGCAATTTGTATTCGTAGACTTATGCTTCAAAAATTGGCACGCCTGGAGGGATTCGAACCCACGACCCTCGGTTCCGAAGACCGATGCTCTGTCCGCTGAGCTACAGGCGCACGTACCAATTATAACTGATGAGTGTGGCGGCGGCAATGATTTCCCGATTA
>JBARQF010000004.1:0-7890 GCA_049643605.1 Dehalococcoidales bacterium | reverse complement strand
ATCAACGATAATCAGGTCCAGCCCCCCCCGCTCAAAGTAGAGTCGCCTGGCCTTACTGCGCATTTCCACCACCCTCAATTGCGGAGAGTCGTCAAGGAAAATGGCCGCTTCGGAAAGGACGCCGGTGGCATCCATAATATGCCTTTCCTCATCTTCAGTATGAAGCCCGAACCTGACCCGCCGCGAGTTCACCCCGGATTCACTGGCCAGAAAACGCATGACGATTGATTCCCTGGACATTTCCAGGCTAAAGAGAGCCACGCACGCCTTCTGCTCTACGGCCACGTTCCGGGCAATGCTGAGGCCCAGACTTGTTTTTCCCATACTGGGGCGGCCGGCAATGATAACCAGGTCAGAGCGCTGAAACCCGCCCAGGAATTCGTCCAGGCCGACGAAGTTGGAAAGCACATAGGGCGTCTGCTCGGGAGCGCCGCCTTCTTCTTCAGATGGTGGGGCCGCCTCAAAATACTTGTCCAGAACCTGGCGGATATGAACGAAGTCACGCTCGCCATGTCCGTGGCGCAGCCGGAACAGGATGTCCTCCGCTCGACTGAGGCTGGTGTCAACGTCCGGTCCGGCATCGTAGCCGACACGGGCAATCTGGTCGGCGGCGCCAATCAGTCCCCGCATAACGGAGAGCCGATAGACAATCTGGGCGTAGTGCTCGATGTCCAGCGGTGTCGGGCACACCGAAATCAGATGGCTCAGGAACGCCGCACCGCCAACCGCCTCCAGTTTGTCCCGCCTGGCCAGTTCTTGGGCCACGGTGACTTGGTTTATCGCCTCATTGCGTTCGTACAGGGCGAGGCAGGCTTCATACAGCCACTGGTTCCGTTCATGGTGGAAGTCTCCCCGGTTCAAGACCGTGGCTATTTTATAGATTGCCGTGCCATCGATAAGCAGTGAACCGATGATGGCTTCCTCGGCATCAAGGTCATGAGGGGGTAACTTCTCGTTATTCACTTACTCCGTCTCCTCTTGCCCCTCAGTTTTCGTTTCTTCCGCTACCGTTTCCTTCTGGGTTTCGGCCTCTGCTTCTGCTGCCACCTTTGGCGCTTTCGCCTTCGTCTTCTTCTTTGCCTTTGGCTTTGTCTCTTTCTTTTCTTTGCTCTCTTTCTTATCCTCGCCCTCCACCTTCTCCTCCGAAATGATGCTGAGCTTGACCTTGGGGATAATGTCCTTGGTCAACCTGATGGGTATCTCGTAACTGCCTATCTCGTGGATAGGCGTTTCGAGCTCAATTATTCGTTTGTCAATCACCAGTCCGGCGCTTGTGCTCAACTCTTCGGCAATGTCGGCATTGGTGATGGAGCCGTACAGTCGGTCTTTGGCTCCTGCCTTGGCTTTTATGACCATATCCAGCCCTTCCAGTTGTTTGGCCAGTTCTCGCATTTCCGCCTCGGTCTCCGCCTCAATCCGGGCTTTCCTTTTCTTCTGTGCTTCCACTACCTGCGTTGCCCGGGCGTCAGCCAGTATGGCCAGTCTTCTGGGAATAAGGTAATTGCGTCCGTAACCGTCGGCTACTTCCTTGATTTCCCCGACCTCAGCCACATCGGGCACATCCTCAATAAAAACGACTTTCATCCACTATCTCCTTGCCATCATTATACTTCACCCAGAAATCGCCCACCAAGAAGAGGGGGGCGAATATTTATTTGCCAGTGATATGCCGCTCAGCATATATCGCCGCCACCGCGCCGTCTCCCACTGCCGCCGCGACCTGCCGTATTGAATTCGCCCTGATATCGCCGGCGGCGAGAATGCCCGGCACACTGGTCTCCATCTTCTCGTTGGTGATTATGGTGCCGTTTTCCGCCAGGTCGACAATGTTTTTCAGGTAACCCGTATTCGGCCTGAAGCCAGTAGCGACAAAGATGCCGGATATGTCCAGGGTGGATTTCTCTCCGATCTGAACATTTTTCAGCCTGAGTTTCTTTACCGTATTCTCTCCTTCAATGGCCTCGACCACCGTGTTCCACAGGAATTCTATTTTCGGCTCGGCAAAGGCTCTTTCCTGGAGTATTTTGGTGGCGCGCAGTTCGTCTCGGCGGTGAATCACGGTAACCTTGGAGGCGAACTTGGTGAGCTCAAGCGCTTCGTTCATGGCGGCGTTGCCGCCCCCTACCACCGCCACCGGGATATCTCGATAGAAATAGCCGTCGCAGACGGCGCAATAGGCTACGCCCCGACCGGTGAACTCTTCTTCTCCGGGAACTCCCAGCGTTATCCGGTCGGAGCCGCCGGCAATGATAACTGCCCTGGCGACGATATCCCCTTCGCCTGTCTTCACTATCTTCTGCTCGCCGTTCAATTCTAGGCCGGTTACCTCGGCGGTTAACGTCTCCAGTCCAAATTTCACCGCCTGCTGCTGCATGGCATCGGCCAGCTCCAGACCATTGACACCATCGGGAAAGCCGGGGTAGTTTTCCACCACGCCGGCGTTGATAATCCAGCCCCCGGCGGCCCCCTTCTCAAGGAGCAGGCTTTGCAGCCTCGCCCGTGCGGCATAAATACCGGCGGTGAGCCCTGCCGGACCACCCCCGATGATGACCACGTCATACTCCCGTTTTGTTGCCAACCTCACCCTCCTGAATAATCACTCCTTCTTTCCCAATGGTTAAAGGACAGCATCAATGCTTTTTTTCAGCTCCGCTTTTGGCCTGAAGCCAATGATGTTCGAAACCGGTGCTCCGTCCTTGAAGATGAACAACGTTGGGATGCTCATAATGCCGTACTGGCTGGCCGTTTTCGGGTTCTCATCAACGTTCAACTTGGCCATGGTTACTTTTCCTTCGTATTCACCGGCCAACTCCTCCACGACCGGAGCCACCATGCGGCAGGGCCCGCACCATACTGCCCAGAAATCGACCAGCACCGGCGTTTTCGACTGCAGCACCATCTGGTCGAAGTTGCTGTCATTCACTTCCACTGGCTTGCTCATGTATCTCCTCCTTGATTACTTCTGCTATGTTTTCTTCAGCCATATGCTTGGCAATGCCGATGGCGTTTTTGATGGTCTTGGCCTGGCTGCGCCCGTGGGCGATGATTATATTTCCATTCACGCCCAGCAGGCACGCCCCGCCATATTCGCGGTAGTCTATCCGGTTGACCCAGGAACCGAGACCAACGTCGCGGAGCAGGTCACGCCCTCTGAAGTGATAGGCGCTGGAAACGACCTGCCCGACCTGCCGCATCGACCCGAGAAACGAGTCGCTCATACCTTCGACTGTCTTGAGCACGATGTTTCCGGTAAAACCGTCGGTAACGACCACATCGGCGGTTACTTTTAAAATATCATGGCCTTCAATATTGCCGATGAAATTCAGATATTTGGCCTTTTTTAGAAGCTTATAACTTTCCTGAACCAGCTGGCTTCCTTTGGATTCCTCAGTGCCATTGCTGAGCAGGCCTACCCGCGGCTTGCTGATGCCGAGCACATGCTGGCTGAAAATGGCACCCATCTCGGCAAACTGCACCAGGTGGGCGGGACGGCACTCCACATTGGCGCCGCCATCAATCAGCAGGACCGGAGTCGAGGGGGTGATGTCCATGATACAGGCGATGGCGGGGCGTTCAATGGCCTTCACTTTTCCCAGTCCAAACAGCGCGGCACCAAGTACTGCCCCGGTATTGCCCGCCGAGACAAAGCCGGCGGCTTTTCCTTCTTTCACCAGGTTTACACCGACGACAATCGATGAGTCCGGTTTGCTGCGGATGGCTTTTATCGGCGACTCATTGGGCTGAATAACCTGGCTGGCTTCAACAATACTTATAGCCTTTTTTCTCAGGTGACGGCCCGCCAGCACATGGAGCACTTTTTTCTTCCCCACCAGTGCCACCTCTACCTCGTATTCGTCAGCAGCCTTCACCGCCCCTTTAACGATTTCATGAGGCGCGTAGTCCCCGCCGGCGGCATCAACGGCAATAATCATTATGTTCCCTCAAAACGTCTTCGTTCTTACCCTGACTTTTTATCCTGTTCAAACTCTTTCCTGGCCTTGTCCAGCACTGCCGGGTCTGCTACCAGGTCGACCACGGTCATCGCCAGCGCCTTGGCGGCATCAAAGAGGCCACGCATGCCAGCCTCTGAGGCTGCTTTTTCGGCAAATTGAGGGGAATGAGTGACGGCTCTGGCCGTGTCTATGGCGATTAACGGGTGAATACTGGGAATAACCTGGCTGACATTACCGATATCACTGCTGCCAATACCTATTCTGGGGTCAACGAGGTGCACCTGCCTGCCCAGCGATTGCAGGTTCTTGCGGAACATGCGGGCCAGCACGAAATTGCTACGCAGCGGGGCATAGCGAGTTTCTCCCCACTTGTACTTCAACTTGGCTCCGGTGGCGGTAGCGGCACCGATAAAACAGTTCAGCACTCTCACTTTAAGCTCTTCCAGGTAGCTGTCCTCTACAGCTCGAACGATGAAATGGCCGGCGGTGTGCGAAGGCACGATGTTGGGCGCATCACCACCATCGGTGATAATGCCGTGGATGCGGGCGCTGTCCCTGATGTGCTGCCTCAAGGAGTTTATACCGGCATAGGACATGAGCATGGCTTCCAGCGCATTGATGCCAACTTCAGGTTTGGCAGCGGCGTGGGCCGGCTTGCCGAAGAATTCGACTTTCAGCGTCTGGAGAGCGAGGAATTTGGTGGTCGCTGTGTTCAGGCCTGCCGGGTGGATCATCATAGCTGCATCCACACTCTTAAAGGCGCCTCCCTTAACCATATATACCTTGCCGCCGCCACTCTCTTCAGCCGGTGTGCCCATTACCTGTACCGTGCCGCCAAACTCATCCACTGCCAGTTTGGCCGCTATTCCGGCGCCAACGGCACTGGTGGCAATGATATTGTGGCCGCAGGCATGTCCGATTTTTGGCAGCGCATCATATTCCGCCAGCAGGGCGATTACCGGTTTCCCTTTCCCGTAACCCGCTTGGAAGGCGGTTGCCAGTCCGCAAATACCCTTTTCAACGGAGAAGCCTTTCTCTCTCAGATAATCGGAGAGCCAGGTGGACGCCTTTTCTTCCTGGAAAGCGGTCTCAGGATTAGCGTGTATCCTCAAGCTCAACTCTTTGAGCTCGTCACGGTATTTTTCTACTTCACTGACAACTCTGGCCTTCAGTTCGCTGACATCCAATTGAAACACTCCGTTGCTGGCAGAAATTTGAGCAATACAACTCCTATTATAGCCCAATGTCCGACAGTATTCTAGGATTTTCGAACTGGAGAGGTAGTAATTATCCGGCCCTGGCTGTTACAATAATGTACGTCTGCATGGCTATAGAAAAGATAAAAATCCGGGTGCAGGTTCATCCCAACGCCCGCGGCAACGAGGTGCAGGGCGAAAAAGACGGCATATGGCAGTTGAGAATTGCCGCACCGCCGGTCAGGGGCAGGGCCAACCAGGAACTGGTAAGATTTCTCAGCGATGTCCTTCGGATAAGTAAGAGCAATCTGGAAATCGAAAAAGGGCTGACCGGCCGACGAAAGTTAATAGCTATCAACAGCCTATCCCTGGAGCAGGTAAGGGTGCGATTCAACGATGCGGTCGGGCAACAGCGCTTAATTTAAAGCAACCTCTCCCGCAAAACGGCAGGACCCGCCTACCTCGAACCGGCTACACTCTGATAATAAAGTTAGCTGCTGACTTCCAGTAACTCAATTAATATATCTTCGGGACTGAGAAAAAAAGCTATTTTAGTGGTCGGGCTGATTGATTTTATCTCCATGACGCACTTTACCCCGTTCGCTTTCAACTCAGCCACAGCTTCTTCCAGGTTGTCGGTTCTGAATCCAAAATGCTCGAGTCCAAGACCTTCCGGCAGTGTATTGGGCACCAGGGGTTCGGGTCTTGGATTCGTTACCTTGATTGACGCCCCGTCAAGTGCGGTGGACGTGAGAACGCGGCCATCGGGAAGTTCAAGGAAACCGTCTCTTTTGGTGCCAAACTTCTTTTCGTAAAAATCGGCGGTCTGTACGGGGTCGCGGCTAATCAAATGAACGTGGTCAAACCAGTACTTCGGCATTCGGATACCTCCTCGGACTATTATTTATTACTACGACGATATTTTATAGCTGAGTGCTGTTTATCAGCTTGTATAGTTCGGGTCGGCGGCGGTTAAAAGTATTGAGAAACCTTCGTGCCGTAGCCACTTCACTTAAATCGATAGCGGCACTGATCACGGCTGGCTGTGAAGCTGGGGCCAGTTTTACAACCTTGCCCGTGGGATTTATAATGCAGCTTCTGCCGTAGAATTCGTTTTGCTTATCCTGGACGGTTTCGATACCACCCTGATTCGTGGCGCAAACCCAGACACAATTTTCCAGAGCGCGGGTGCGTAGCTCGGCAACAAACATCTCTTCAAAGGTTGCCCCCTTTTTTACACCAAGGACAGGAGAGTCCACGGGGACAAACACTATTTCAGCGCCCTGGAGCACGACCTCTCTCCAGGCTTCTGGGAAACGCCGGTCATGGCAGATTAAGATGCCGATTCTTGCTTTTGGGGTATCAAAAACGGGGAATCCGTTGCCGGGGGTAAAATAGAAAGTCTCATCAACAATATATCCTTGCGACCCCATCAATTTTGGAATATGAGTCTTCGTGTAACGGTGCGTTCGAGTGCCATCAGCCATTTTGCCCGGTATTATGTTCCCGTCCGGTCCCAGGACCACCGCGCTGTTATAGTAAATTCCTTCCAGAGGGCCTTTTTCAAAAATCGGCAAAATTATGCACGTTTCATACTGGCGCGCTTTCTCGGCAAATAAGTCTGTGGTCGGACCGGGTATGGGCTCAGCCCAATCAAAGTAGCGTTCGTCGCTGACCGCAGGGAAATAAGGCGTGGTGCATAACTCGATAGGCATGATAAAGTCAGGCCGCTCTTTTTCCAGCACACTGTCGAACTGAGCCAGCAAGTCACGCCGTGTATTATCTTTGTCTTTTGCCGGCCCACGCTGTATGAGGGCGACTTTAACCGGGCGTGCTCTTTTTTCACCGCTCATTTTTGCACCTCTTGGTATTTTACTGGAAAGAGCCTCATAAAGGTAATTCGTGTTTCATAAGGCTATGCAGCAGCCGGAATCACATTGGTGGCGTTTCCCTGCAGGAAATTGGCGATGTTGTCGACGGCCATGGAGAGGCCGGCCAGTGTAGCCTCGGGGACCATGGCGGCGGTATGCGGTGACAGCACCACGTTATCGAGGCTGCGCAGCGGGCTATCGGCGGGCAGGGGTTCTGCGGCAAAAACGTCGAGGCCGGCACCGGCAATGGTGTTGTTTGTGAGTGCCTCGATTAAATCCGGTTCATTGATTACTGAACCCCGCGACGTATTAATCAATAGCGCCGTTGACTTCATCATCATGAGCTCGTGCTTGCTGATAAGGTTATTGGTTTCAGGTGATGCCAGGACGTGAATCGATAATACGTCCGACCGGCGCATAATGTCTTCCAGGCTGACGAACTCAACGCCATATTGAGAAGCGCGCTCCGGAGACGGGTGAAATGTCCAGGCAATGACCTCCATACCGAGGGCTTTCCCCAGCTGGAGCATTCGCTGGCCGATGCTGCCGGTGCCGATAACGCCCAGCGTTTTACCGCAGAGCTGTGATGCATACCCCCGGGCCCATTCGCCGCTCCGTATGGTACGGTCGTTTTGGACTATTTTTCGGGCTACAGCCAGCATTAGGGCCAATGCCATCTCGCTTACCGCCACGGTGGAATATCCCGGGGTATTGGTAACGGTGATATTCAGCTTCGATGCGGAGCTTATATCTACATTATCGTAGCCAACGCCGTATATGGAGATTAACTTCAGTCGGGGAGAGTTCTCCATTACATTGGCGGTGAAAACACTTGTGGAACGGATATTGAGAACGATATCAGCATCGGCA
>JBARQF010000003.1:0-13978 GCA_049643605.1 Dehalococcoidales bacterium | reverse complement strand
GAGGTGCTGCAAACGGCGGATGTAGGCGCTCTGCGGGCTGAGTTCTACCTCGCCTTCATCACCGTTCTTTACCTGCTCCACCGCCGCTTCGGCCTCGGCAAGCGCCACCTGGAATGAATCGCGCCTGCCGGAACCGGCGAGCCGGAATATACTCTGCAGCATCTGGCGTATCTGGAGCGGGGTATTGCTTTTCAGGACGTAAATGGGCAGGTTGGCCGCTTCGGCATCCTTGACCTTCTGCGGCTTCCGTCGATAGTAGTTCTTGGAGGTGACAAAAAGGTTGGCTTCCTTCAGGTTTTCCACAATGTCCAGGCTCAGATTCAATTCTTTGGCCAGGTGGTCCAGCCTGGTACGATTGACCCCGAAGAGGAAAATACGTTGCCGGTCGTGGCCGGATGATTTTTTCTCTCTGGTCTTTTTCGACTCCGCCGGAGGTTTTTCCACCCTTACCTCACCACTCTCATCCAGCCATCTTACCTCAGTGTCAACGGACTGGCTCCGCAGAACGGCGTCAACCGCCTCGGCGACGTCCGGGTGAATGGCCACGCGGTCCCGCTCCTGAATCTCAACCACGATGTCAAAGGTGGGTGGGGACATCCGCTCCAGTATCGACTTCTGAGTGCCCCTCCGCCGTGCTTCCTCGTCCCCCAGAGTGACCGATTGTATGCCGCCGATGAGGTCGGCAAGGGTGGGGTTCAACATCAGGTTTTCCAGGGTATTGCCGTGGGCGGTGCCGACCAGCTGTACGCCGCGCTCGGCGATGGTTCGCGCCGCCTGCGCTTCGAGCTCGGTGCCAATCTCGTCAATGACGATAACCTCGGGCATGTGGTTTTCCACCGCTTCTATCATCACCGCGTGCTGCATGACCGGCGTCTTCACCTGCATCCGGCGCGCATGGCCAATCGCGGGGTGGGGGATATCGCCATCGCCGGCAATCTCATTGGACGTATCGACAATGATAACCCGCTTGTTAATATCGTCGGCCAGCACCCGGGCAACTTCCCGCAGCATGGTCGTCTTGCCCACGCCGGGGCGGCCCAGCAGCATGACGCTCTTGCCCGACTCCACCAGGTCTTCAATTATCTTAATCGTGCCGAAAACGGCACGGCCTACGCGGCAGGTCAGCCCGACGATGCGCTCCTTGCGATTTCTTATGGCGGAAATGCGGTGCAGCGTCCGCTCTATGCCGGCGCGATTGTCGTCGCCGAAGTTGCCGATGCGCGAAACCACGTAGTCGATATCCGCCTCGTCAACTTCCCTTTGATTGAGTGTCGGTTCACGACTTGGAAAGCGAGCTTCCGGAGTACGCCCCAGGTCCAGCACCACTTCCAGCAGTTCGCTGAGGTCTTTCTGCTCACAGAGTGTCTGCCGTATGTGAGGCGGCAGGATATCCAGCAATGCATCAAGGTCGTCAGTAATTACCTTCTGCAACTACCCCCTCCCGTAACCGCTTATTCCCGTCCGGACACCATCTCCAGAAAATATTGATGAAACCTCAGGTCATCCGTCAACTCGGGATGAAAGGCCAGTGCCAGCATTTTACCATCTCTTGCTGCCACGATAGTACCATCGGCCAGCCGCGCCAGCACTTCCACCGTCCCGTTAACCTGTTCCACCAGCGGCGCGCGGATGAAAACGCCGGGGAAGGGTTTTTCGCCCAGCGCCGGCACGTTTAATTCCGCCTCAAAGCTCTCCGTCTGCCGTCCGAAGGCATTGCGCCTGACGGAGATATCCATCAGTCCCAGCGGCTCGAAGGCCGGGTCGTCACCTTTCCCGGCCATCAGTATCATGCCGGCACAGGTACCGAACACGGACATTCCCTGCTTTACCCGGTCCCGAATCGCCTGGGTGAGTTTGTAATCCCGCATCAGCCGCCCGATGGACGTACTCTCCCCGCCGGGAATAATGAGCCCGTCCAGACCCTCAAGCTCTTCGGGCATACGGACGGGCATAGCTTCAACTCCCAGCTGGTGCAGTTTTTCGATGTGTTCGATGAAGGCTCCTTGCGAGGCAAGGACGCCAATCTTCATATTACCATCCCCTCGACGCCAGCAACTCATCTGATGGAATTTGCTTTATATCCAGTCCGGGCATCGCCTCGCCCAGGTTCTTGGAGACCTCGGCCACGATTTTCGGGTCGTTATAGTGCGTGGTGGCTTTGACAATCGCCTGTGCCCGTGCTGAGGGATCGGTTGACTTGAAAACTCCGGAGCCGACGAAGACACCGTCCGCACCAAGCTGCATCATCAGCGCTGCATCCGCCGGAGTGGCTATGCCGCCGGCGGCAAAGTTGACCACCGGCAGTTTCCCGGTTTTATGCAATTCAGCGACCAGTTCAAACGGCGCCCCCATCTCCTTGGCTTTGGCCATCAGCTCTTCCTGCGGGGTATTGACCAGCTCGCGGATGCCATCCATCACCGCGCGCATGTGCCTGACCGCCTCAACAACGTTGCCGGTGCCGGCCTCGCCCTTGGTCCGTATCATCGCCGCCCCCTCACCTATGCGGCGCAGGGCTTCGCCTAGGTTGCGGCAGCCGCAGACAAACGGGACTTTGAAATTATGCTTCCAGACATGGTGGGCCTCGTCAGCCGGGGTGAGCACTTCCGACTCGTCTATATAGTCCACACCAAGCGCCTCCAGCGCCTGCGCCTCAACGAAGTGCCCTATCCGGCATTTAGCCATCACCGGTACGGAAACCGTCTTCATAATGGCTTCGATAATAGTCGGGTCGGCCATCCTGGCCACGCCCCCGGCGGCGCGAATATCAGCCGGCACCCTCTCCAGCGCCATTACCGCGCAGGCGCCAGCCTCCTCGGCGATTTTGGCATGCTCGGCGCTGACCACATCCATAATGACCCCGCCCTTGAGCATCTGGGCCAGTCCGCTTTTAACCTTCCACGTTCCCGTTTCCATATCTATCACCTCGCTTTGCCGAGAATTTAACTCTTTTTGCATTGATATTCTACTACTGTATCAAGTGTTTATCAACAATAATCCGCTACTTCAGGGGCCTTTTGGCCGGTATCCCGGGGCGGCGGGGGTACTGCGCAGGAGTCTCCCCGACCTTGTCAATGACCACCAGCCACCGCTTATCGCTGAATTCGGATAGTTCAACCCTTTTCATGTCCGCCAGCTCTCCACCCAGAAGTGAAATCGCCCGCCGTGCCGACTGTACCTCTGCCTGTATACTTCCCTTTTTCTGCGCGATGAACCGGCCACCGACGGCACAGAACGGCAGGGTCAGTTCCACCAGCGCCGATAGCTCTGCCACTGCCCGGGATAGAACCAGGTCGAATTGCTGCCGGTATTCAGGCCGGTGGGCCACCTCTTCCGCCCGCCCGACCACAACCCCGGTGTTCTTTATTTTCAGCTTTTCAGTTATATGTTCCAGGAAGCTTGCTTTCTTCTTCGTGGCATCAAGGAGCACCAGTTCGATTTCAGGCAGGAGTATTTTAAGCGGAATTCCGGGTATCCCTGCCCCCGTGCCAACGTCAATAAGCTTAACTCCCTTACTTAACGGCAGCTTAAGCGCCTGAACTACGGTAAGTGAATCAAGGAAGTGCTTGACCTGCACCTCATCGTAATCGGTAATCGCCGTCAGGTTCAGCCGCCGGTTCCAGTCGATGAGCTCCTGATAGTAGACCTGAAACTGCTCGAGCTGACGGGGAGTAAGGCACAGCCCCAGCTTCTTGGCTCCAGACTCAAGTATTTCCATGCCACAACCATCAGCTCACTCTGGCAAATTTCATCAATCGCCTCACCTTGACGATCTCGCCAATGTAGATGTCGCCACGTGAATCAACACAGATGGTATGGGAATTCTCCAGCACACCCTTTCCCTCATGCTCGTAACCGCTGAATTCAGACAGGACTTTGCCCTTCAGATCCCGGACCGTAACTCTGGGTGGGAACAACTGGTGCATATGGCTCTCCACCACATAAGCAAGGTTATTCTTTTTATCAATACAGATGTCCTGCGGCCAGTGGAAATCGGTCCACATCTCGATGAGCTCGCCGTCGAGGTCAAAAACCTGTATCCGGTCATTGTTGCGGTCGCAGACATAGAGCCGCCCCTGATTATCTATGTCAAGCTTGTGGGGCAGCTCGAACTGCCCGGGGCCATTGCCGTGCTCACCCCAGGTCTTGAGCAACTCTCCCTCCGATGAGAACTTATGCACCAGAAAGTTGCCGTATCCATCGGCGACAAACATCTCCCCGGCCGGTCCCAGAACCAGTCCTGTCGGCTGATTAAATGGAGTGCGAAGCATCATTGGAGGTGTACGGAACCTGGTGCCCAGTGTCATAAGTACATCGCCACCCAGGGTTCTTTTCTCCACCGTATGTGTCTTGGCGTCGACGATATATATCGTATCATCGGGGCCAAGATAAAGCCCGTGGGGATCCAGGAAGTGTCCCTCACCCCAACAGGAAACGAAATCGCCTTCGCGGTCAAAGATAAGAATCGGATGGTTTCCCCTGGAGCCAACGTAGACTCGGTCACGCGAATCAGTGGCGATGTCAACCGGGTCAGAAAGGTCAAAATACTCCGGTACCTTGGCCCATCCTTCAACACGCTCGTACTTGAAGTCACCGCTGCCAACAATCATTCGTCTTTTCCTCTCTAAACTCGTTTATTTTAAAAATAGCACAGGCTTCCGGGTGCAATCACAGAATGAAGAATGCATGGTAGAGATACACGGTAATGCCGGCGAAGACAACGCTGTCCATCCGGTCCAGAAAGCCGCCGTGACCCGGTATGGAGGCGCCCGATTCTTTTACCCCGGTGTTACGTTTGAGCAGAGACTCTGCCAGGTCACCAATCTGCCCGAAAACGCTCACCAGCAGGGCCAGCACTATTCCCTGCCCGATGCTCAGCGTAATCTGGAGCGGTGTTGACAGCGTGAATAGCAGGCTCACCGCCGCCGCCCCCAGCAGACCCCCAATCGCCCCTTCCCATGACTTGTGCGGGCTTATCTGAGGGGCCAGGCGGTGTCTGCCCAGCATCCGTCCCAGGAAGTAGGCGACGGTATCAGAGCCGAAGGTAGTGAACAGCGCGAAAAACACCCAGTTTCTGCCCGCCTCCAGCCGTAAATCCACCAGAAAGCTCAGCATCCAGCCTACGTAGAGAAATCCGGTAACCATCCACGCCCAGCCGGTAAAAGCCCCCTCTACACGCTGGCGCAGTACCAGCCATACCAGCGGCAGCACCACGGCCAGTGTCACCAGCAGCGGCGCAGCAAACGGCGACGGGCAATGCGGGCTAATTACTATCAAAAGCGTGAAGAGCAGCCCGAGGACGGTCAGCGAGCGGATACCGGAAACGCCCACCAGGCGGTAGAATTCGTAAGCGGCCAGTAGCCCCCAGATGGCGATAAAGATGGTGAACCAGGGCAGAGGCTTATCAAACCAGACGACGACGACTAGCAGGGGAAGACCCCATAGTGCGGTTATGACCCTTCTCTTGAGCATGCCCTATATTTACAGCGCGCCGAAGCGCCGTTCCCGCTGGCTGTAGGCAACCAGCGCCTTGTCCATGTCCTCTTTGGTAAAATCGGGCCAGAGAACATCGGTGAAGTAATATTCGCTATAGGCAGTCTGCCATAGCAAGAAGTTGCTGAGGCGCCATTCATCACCGGTTCTGATTAAAAGGTCAACGTCAGGGATACCAGCCGTGTACAGATAGTCACTGAGCAGTTTCTCGTCTATCTTCTCCGGCGGGATGCCTTCGGTGACAATGCGGCGAACCGCATCAACGATTTCAACACGCCCGCCATAGTTAAAAGCCAGGCTCATCGTCAATCCGGTATTATCCTTGGTGCGTTCCTCTGCGCGCCGAATTGATGTCTGCAGCCAGTCAGGCAGTTGCCCAATTCGCCCGAGGTGGCGAACCTTCACGCCTTTCCGGTGCAGCTTGGGGACATCCTTTTCAATCCTCTCTCCCAGAACGCGGAATAATCCGCTCACTTCCTCCTCCGGGCGCCCCCAGTTCTCGGTGGAAAACCCGTAAAGGGTCACGTATTTTATTTTCATCTCACTCAGGTATTCAACCAGGGAACGCATTTTTTTTTACGCCGGCCTCATGCCCGGCCAGCCTGGGCAGCCCGCGTTTCTCCGCCCAGCGCCCATTTCCATCAGGAACAAAAGCGATGTGAACCGGCAATAGTTTTATCTGCTGCTTGATTGATGTCATCGCTCCGCCTTTCCCCAGCATCGTCAGCCTATATTACGGCGTTCTAAGCCTCTAGGAGTTCCTTTTCCTTATCCCGCCCGGCCTGGTCAATTTCAGCGATATGAGCATCGGTGAGCTTCTGCAGCTGGCCAAGAGCCCTCTTGTGCTCATCTTCAGATATCTCTTTGTTCTTTTCCATGGCCTTCAGGTCACTCATAACTTCATGCCTGAAATTACGCACCGTTACCTTTCTCTCCTCAATCCTCTTCCGCACCACCCGGATAAGCTCCTGTCGCCTTTCCTCGGAAAGCGGCGGTATGCTGATTCTGATAACGTTCCCGTCATTGGTCGGGTTAAAACCGAGTTCAGATTTCAGAATAGCTTTCTCAATCTCACGAATACTGCCCTTGTCCCAGGGCTGGATAATGAGGAGGCTGGCTTCAGGCACGGAAATGCCAGCAATCTGATTGAGAGGCGTGGGCACACCAGCGTAGTCCACTCTGATGTGCTCGACCAGTGCCGGTGTGGCACGTCCGGTGCGCAGTGTAGCTAGTTCTTTGCGCAGGCCGCTGACAGACACCTGCATCCTTCCCTCTATCTTTTGTAACTCGTCACCAACCATTTTGCCCTACCCGCTTGATACCAGTGTTCCAATCGGCTCACCCCTGACTGCTTTCTCCATGCTGTGGGGCGCCTGAAGGTCAAAGACAATGATGGGCAGTTTATTCTCCAGACAGAGGGAGAGGGCCGTGGCGTCCATCACCTCCAGCCGAAGGTTCAGCGCCTCCAGATGGGTGATGCGCTCGAATTTTTTCGCATCCGGTTTCTTAATCGGGTCGGCACTGTAAATGCCGTCTACTTTGTTCTTCGTCATGAGCAGGACTTCGGCACCAACCTCGATTGCCCGGAGCGCCGCCGCGGTATCCGTGGTCATGTAGGGGTTCCCGGTGCCGCCGGCAAATATGACCACCCTGCCCTTTTCCAGATGGCGGACAGCTCGACGTCTGATATATGGCTCAGCCACCTGGTTAATGCCAATCGCTGTTTGCGTCCGGGTGTGAACCCCTTCCCTCTCCAGCATGTCCTGAAGAGCCAGGGCGTTGATTACCGTAGCCAGCATTCCGGCATAGTCCGCAGTTACGCGGTCGACACCGTTGGCCTCAGCCTCACCACCACGCCATATGTTTCCCCCGCCGACGACGATAGCTACCTCCACCCTCATTTCCACTATGCCCTTGATCTGTTTGGCTATCTTGGCAAGGGTGGTGATATCAATGCCGAACTTATTTTCCCCGGCAAAGGACTCACCGCTGAGCTTGAGAAGTACTCGCTTGTACCTGGTCTCAGTCATCCTCCTCGTCCCTTACACCTAACTCAAACCTGGAGAAGCGGCTTACCTTGATATTTTCACCCACCTTGGCAATGACTTCGACAATTATATCTCGGACGGTTTGAGCGGCGTCTCTGATAAACGGCTGCTGCAGAAGACAGGCAATCTGAGGCTCAATGTCGGCTCCCTCAGGGAGCTCTTCTTCGGAGATATACTGCGGTGAGAGTGCGGCAACCTGCATGGCCAGGTCATGTGCCAGTCCTTTGAATTCATCGGTGCGTGCCACGAAGTCGGTCTCACAGTTAACTTCGACCAGTGCCCCGATACGCCCTCCGGTGTGAATATAGGCCTCAATCAATCCCTGTCCGGTGGCACGGTCGACTTTTTTCTCTGCCTTGAGCAGTCCCTTTTCCTTTAAAACCTGAAGTGCCTTTTCTATGTCTCCTTCCGTTTCAATCAGAGCATTCCGGCACTCCATAACTCCAGCACTGCACTGGTTCCGCAACTCCTTAATCATCTCTATCGATGTTTCCAAGAATAGTCCTCCTTATTCCTCTTCCGGAGTGAAGATTAACGGCTCCATTGTCTCCAGTGCTTCGGCTTCCCCCGCCCCTTCCATCTCCGCTGCCTCTATTGAGACTTCGGCAAAACCAGCTTTGCCCTCCATTACGGCATCGGCAATCTTGCCGCATATCAGCTTTATGGCACGAATCGCGTCATCATTCGCCGGTATCGGATAGTCTATCACATCGGGATTACAGTTGGTGTCCACGATAGCCACCGCCGGTATTCCCATTCGCTTGGCCTCGGCGAGTGCGATACCTTCCTTCGTCGGGTCAACGAGAAACAGCGCATTGGGCAGGCTGGTCATTTCTTTAATGCCGCCCATCTGCGTATTGAGTTTTTCAATTTCCTCACTTATTTTCATGATTTCTTTTTTAGTCAGACGGCCGAATTCTCCTCTTGATTGCTGGTCTTCCAGGCGCACCAGATGGTCAATGCGTGCCTGAATGGTCGCGAAGTTGGTCAACATTCCGCCCAACCAGCGCTGGTCAATGTACGGCATGCCGCAGCGCTGCGCTTCTTCTACAACTGACTCCTGAGCCTGTTTCTTGGTGCCGACAAACAGTATGGTGCCGGCACTCGCCACCAGTTCCTTGACATACTCACAGGCCTTATCCAGCATAGCCGCCGTCTGTTCCAGGTCAATGATGTGAATGCCATTACGCTTGGTGAAGATATAGCTCTTCATACGGGGATGCCATCGCCCCGTCTGATGTCCGAAGTGGGCACCCGCTTCCAGAAGTTGTTTTATGGTTGTTGTATCTGGCAAATTCTCCCCCCTTTTCCCGTCTGGAATTAAATATGTCGTTTTAAAGTATAGCATACCCCTTAGCAGGCAGCAATATTGAAGGCGAGCACTTGACAAACGGATAATCGGCTGTTACACTTACCACAAATAATCGCGTAAAGGCTGCGAACAGGACTAGTAGGCTCCAGAGCGGGGCGCAGAGAGTCGGGTAAGGTGAGAGCCGATGCCAGCGCCGGAGATGAATGGACCTGGGAGCCGCAAACCGAAAGCTATTATCGCAAGTAGGCTTTGCCGCAGGGGAAGCGTTATCATATCCTAGGGTATCGTCCTTCCACAGAAGGGCCGTACCTGAGAAAGATGGTCAGCTATTTCTTTTCGACCCCTGACCAAGAAGGGTGGTACCGCGGAAGCAACCCCCGCCCCTTCCAGGGTGGGGGTTTTTTAATTACCGAATAACAAAAAAGGGGGATGCTGCCATGGCAATAATGTCTCGCCGGTGGCCCCTCGGGGCCAATTGATAAACCGATGGGGACAAAACCTTAATAATAATAAGAAAGGAGAAAACAATGGAGAGAACCAAGTTTATACTCGATGAAAAAGATATGCCAACTAAATGGTACAACGTGCTACCTGACCTGCCTGAACCACTGCCAGCAGTCCTGCATCCAGGCACCGGCAAGCCGGTAACCCCTGATGACCTGGCACCCCTCTTCCCCATGGCTTTAATCATGCAGGAATTCAGCCCGGAGCGCTACATTGAAATCCCGGAGGAAGTGCAGGAAATCTACCGCACCTGGAGGCCTACCATTCTGCATCGGGCGCACCGGCTGGAGAAAGCACTGGATACGCCAGCCAAGATTTTTTTCAAATACGAGGGGACCAGCCAGGCAGGGAGCCACAAGCCCAATACTGCGATTGCCCAGGCCTACTACAATAAAAAAGAGGGAATAAAGCGCATCGCTACAGAGACCGGTGCCGGACAGTGGGGCAGTGCCCTGGCCATGGGCTGCATGTTCTTCGGTATCGAGTTAAAGGTATACATGGTCAAGATTAGCTACGAACAGAAGCCCTACCGCCGTATCCTGATGGAGACCTGGGGAGCTACTTGCGTACCCAGCCCCAGCCAGGATACCAAAGCAGGACGCGATATGCTGGCTAAAGACCCGAACTGCACCGGCAGCCTCGGACTGGCCATCAGCGAGGCAGTAGAGGATGCCGCTACCCGTGAAGATACCCATTACGCTTTGGGTAGCGTCCTTAACCATGTCCTGCTGCACCAGACCATCATCGGCGAGGAAACCAGAAAGCAAATGGAGATGGCCGATGCCTACCCCGATATTATCGTCGGCTGCGTTGGCGGCGGCTCCAACTTCGCCGGGCAGTTCCTGCCCTGGATAAGAGACAAGATCAGCGGGAAGAAACCAGACCTGCGTATTATCTGTGTCGAACCCAAAGCCACCCCCACCCTGACCAGGGGCCCCTATACCTATGACTTCGGTGATGTCGCCGGGCTTACCCCGCTGCTCAAGATGCACACACTGGGCCATGACTTTATCCCGCCGCCGGTCCACGCCGGAGGGCTGCGCTACCACGGTATGGCGCCCATCATCTGCCACCTGTATAACCTGGGCCTGGTTGAAGCCAGAGCTGAGCACCAACTGGCCACCTTTGAAGCCGGGGTACAGTTTGCCCGCACCGAGGGCATTATTACCGCCCCGGAGCCCTGCCATGACCTCAGGGTAGCTATTGATGAAGCTCTTAAATGTAAAGAGTCCGGTGAATCAAAGAACATCCTGATTGCGCACAGCGGACACGGGCACTTTGACCTGGCTGCCTACGATTCGTATCTGTCGGGAAAGATGATAGATTATGATTTTCCTGAGGATAAGATGAAGGAGGCGCTGGCCTCGCTGCCCAAGGTACCTTCCGCCTAGCATTCATACGCGGGGGCCGGTTTATACCCGGCCCCCCTGTTTGTCCCGCGGTATAAGCTATGTTACAATTTATATTGTAATGTGGCGAACAAAATCTAACTTAATACTGACGCTGTTAGTTGTCATTTTTGTACTGGCTCTGAGCGTTGGCTGCGCCGTACCTCAGGTTGAGATAACACCAGCACCGGCGCCCAGTCCAACCCCGGCACCTGCGCCGGCAGAACCCCCCACACCCATCAACCCCGCCTGGACACCACCACCCGCCACACCATCAGCAAATACCAGCCTGACATTGCCCAACATCGCCGATGTCGTCGCCAAGGTAAAGCCATCGGTTGTCGCCATCACCACTGAGGTGGTTTCTCTCGATTTCTTCAACCGCCCGTTTACCCAGCAGGGGGCCGGTTCCGGATGGATTCTGGATGAAAACGGCATCATTGTGACCAATAACCACGTGGTCGAAGGTGCCAGCGCCATCACGGTTACCATGGATGACGGCAGCACGTTCACCGTTGACCAGAGCTCCGTTTTCACCGATGGACTGAATGACCTGGCCATCATCAAAATCGACGCACAGAACCTGCCCGCCGTATCTGTCGGCGATTCCAACGCGCTGCGGGTTGGGGAGTGGGTGGTTGCCATCGGCAACGCTCTCGGCCAGGGCATACGGGCTACTGAGGGAATAATCAGTCGCCAGGGGGTCTCCATACCGGTGGCTCCAGGACAGACCCTGTACGACCTCCTCGAGACCACGGCTGCCATAAACCCCGGTAACAGCGGTGGACCACTGGTTAACCTGGCCGGGGAGGTAATCGGCATCACCAGCGCTAAAATCGCCACGGTTGGCGTTGAAGGCATGGGCTATGCCATCAGCACGGAAACGGCCATTCCCATCATTGAGGAACTGGTTACCAACGGCTATGTTATTCGTCCGTGGCTGGGAGTTGTTCTCTACACCGTGGACCAGTTTGCCATCGCCAGGTATGAGCTGGCGGTAGAAAGCGGCGTCCTGATAACCCAGTTGGTTCAGGACAGCCCCGCCGATAGAGCCGGACTCAAACCCGGTGATGTCATTACCCGTTTTGCCGGCCTAGAAATCGCCACTGCCGAAGATATGATAAGAGCAATTCACCTCTCCGAAATCGGGCAGAAAACAGCGGTAACTTACTGGCGTGGCAAGGCAGAATACGATACCGAAGTAACGCCCATCGAGAGCCCGCCGCATTAGCTCAGCTTCTTAACCCCGACAAATAGCTCGTGGCCCTCTAACTTAAAACTTTCCGTGTAAGCCCCTTCTTCCGGAGCTCCATCTACAAGCTGTTCGGAAAGCGTTTCCTGCTTGATATAGTCCGCAGAACCGGTGACCACGCTCTTTATATACTCATCGCCCTGATAGCAGGTGGCGATATGGTCCGCTATCTCAAACCCCGCCGAGCGCCGCATCATCTGCAAACGGCGCACTATCTCACGAGCCATGCCTTCCGCCGCCAGTTCCGGAGTAATATCGGTGTCCAGCATTACCATCACATCACCTTCAGAGGCAAGGGGCCACTCTTTGTGCTTTATCACCGGCATATCATCAACCACGTCGAGTGCTTTCACGTTGACCTCTTCCATCACCTGCGGGGCAAGATGCTTGAGCGCCCGCTTCTGCCGCTCAGAAGCAACCTTGATTATTAGCCGGGACAACGGCTGGCGCACCTTAATTCCAGCCTCGCTGCGGGCAGCCCGACCCAGGCTGGAGACCCGCATAATCAGACGGACATCAGCGGCCAGATGCTGGTCAATCTTGTCCGTATCCGCCACCGGGAAGTCAGCCAGGTGCACGCTTTCCGGCTGGTCCGGAAACACGGGGCACACCAGGTTCTGGTACATCTCCTCGGCGACAAAGGGCGTGAACGGGGCCAGCAGCTTGGACACCGTCACCAGGCACTGGTAGAGCGTCGTATAGGCGGCCAGTTTATCAGCATCATTCTCGCTCTTCCAGAAACGCCTCCGGCTTCGCCTAACGTACCAGTTCGACAGGTCGTACACGAAGGCCTCAATCTTTCTCCCCGCCCCACTGGGGTCGTAATTCTCCAGCCCGCTGTCAACGTCAGCCACCAGCTGGTTAAGCTCGGAGATAATCCAGTGGTCAAGCTCGGAATGGGAGAGGACTCCTTTTGCGCCCGGAGTGAACTGGTCAATATTGGCATAATTGACAAAGAAGGAATAGATATTCCACAGGGTCAGCAGGAAGCGACGGGTAACCTCTGACACCATATCGGCGCTGAAACGGCGTACGTTTCCGGGTGGCGAGGAGGTAAAGAAATACCAGCGGAGAGCATCAGCGCCGTACTTATTTATCACCGCGGATGGCTCGATGACATTCCCCTTGGCCTTGCTCATCTTTTCACCCTTGGCATCCAGGATATGGCCCAGGCAGATGCAGTTCAAAAAGGAGGGACGACCGAACAGCAGGGTGGAGATGGCATGCAGGCTGTAGAACCAGCCGCGCGTCTGGTCAACCGCCTCGCAGATATAGTCCGCCGGAAAGCGCCCGTCCTCAAGCAATGTTTCGTTCTCAAACGGATAGTGCATCTGAGCCACCGGCATGGCACCGGAGTCAAACCAGCAGTCTATGACCTCGGGCACCCGCCGCATGGTGCCGCCGCACTGCGGGCAGTCATAGGTCATATCATCAACGTAAGGTCGGTGCAGGTCGAGCGGCTCCTTCAGGCCTTTGAAACCGGGCTTACCTTTTAAGTCATCAACCCCGCCGACACACTCCCGGTAATCGCACGACTTACAGCGCCAGATGGGCACCGGCGTGCCCCAGTAGCGCTCGCGGGAGAAGGCCCAGTCAACATTGTTCTCCAGCCAGTCCCCAAATCGACCATGCTTGATATGCTCGGGATACCAGTTTATCTCGTTATTCCCGGAAATGAGGCTGTCCTTCACCGCGGTCGTTTTGATATACCAGCTCTCTTTGACATAGTAAAGAAGCGGGGTGCTGCAACGCCAGCAGAAGGGGTAGGTATGACGAATGGTCTCACTGCGATAGAGCAATCCTTTCTCTTTCAGCTCCTCCAGCACCAGTGGGTCAGCATCTTTCACAAACTTGCCGGAAAAAGAATAATTCCCCGTGACGTTACCCTGCAAATCCACCTGCTGAACAAAATCGAGGCCCTGCTCTTTTCCCGCTTCAAAGTCAACCTCACCAAAAGCCGGCGCCACATGCACGATACCGGTCC
>JBARQF010000002.1:0-4379 GCA_049643605.1 Dehalococcoidales bacterium | reverse complement strand
GAATCGGTCGACCTTGTACCCGTCGCGGAAAAAGATTTACCCTCTCAGGTAATACAAAAGATAAAATCCCTTTCCTCTACGAAAAGCTAGCTCAGGCCCCGTAATCCGGTGCCGGCCCGACGAGCTCGCCGCCGTCAACGACGATGACTTCCCCGGTAACGTAGCTGGAGGCATCGGAGGCGAGAAAAAGCGCCGCCCCGGCAATATCTTCAGGCACCCCGATATAGCCCAGCGCCTTGCTTTTTGCCGCCACCTCACTCTTCACCGGGTCCTTCCACAGTGCCTCGCTCAGCCTGGTCTTGACCACGCCCGGAGCGATTGCGTTCACCCTGATTTTGTGCTGCCCCCACTCCTTGGCCAGGACCCGTGTGAGCATAATCAGGCCTGCCTTGGTCACGCTGTAAAAGCCAAGCTCGCTGGGAGCTATGCCCATAATCGAGGCGATATTAACAATGCTGCCACCACCCTGCTCTTTCATCACGCCAGCGACCAGCTGGCTCAGTAAAAACGGCCCCTTGAGGTTGACGTTCATGGTCGCGTCCCAGGCCCATTCTTCGGCCTCCAGCAGTGGCCCGGCGTACGGATTGGTGCCGGCGTTGTTGACCAGGATGTCTATTTTCCCCCACTCCCCTTTTACCCTGTCCACCAGAGCTTTAGACTCCTCACCCCTGGCAACGTGGCTGGCTACCGCTATATTTCTCACGCCTTTCTGCTTGAGCTCCTCGGCCACTGCTTCCAGGTCAGGGAGCTTGCGGCTGCTGATGGCAACATCAGCGCCGGCATCGGCAAAGGCCAGGGCGATGGCTCGGCCGATGCCCCGGCTACCTCCGGTGACCAGCGCCACCTTACCTTCCAGTGAAAATCGCGACAGGTTCATACCCGCTACTCTCCTTTTTGTCTGGCGCGCTTCTTTCGGCGGCGCCACCAGGCGAAGTACAGTATCACGCCGATTACTATCCATACCGGGCTGAAAATGCCGAGCCAGATGAAGATGTTGGCCATTGCCCGCCCGAAAGTGACAAGCCCACTCCAGGCGCCGTCAACGATGCTGCCGGCACTCCAGCCGGGCAGTACCGTGATATAGTCGCTCCTCTTTTCCGTATCCTGATTGCCGCGGTCATCGGTGACCGTCAGGATAACGGTATAGGCTCCCTTTGACTTGTATTTATGTCTCGGGTTGCTATCGGTGCTGGTAGTGCCATCGCCAAAGTCCCACTCATAGCTGTAAGGCCGGATGCCACCGCCCACGTCACTGTCAAAGCGAATTTCCTCTCCCTCTTTCGCCGTTACCTTATTGGCAGCTAACCATACCTCAAGCTTGGACTGCTCCAGCATGACCTGGATGAGCGACATTACCGATGTCCGCTCCAGGTACTGCATTCGCCCCCTGGTCCGCTCGATATCCTGCTGCACTCTGGACAGCTCGCGCTGGACATTGAGGATGTCCTCAATTTTCTCTGCCTTCTCCATCAGTTTCAAAAGCTGTACTTCGGTGGCTTCCAAGTTGCGAAGCGTCGCCTCAAGGTCCACGTATTCCTCGGTAACGTCCTGTGCTGACGTGGTCTCGGAGTTCACCTCCACCGCCATGCTGCGCAGTATGCTCATGGCATAATCGAAATCCGCTGACGGCACACGAACTGTTATCTGCCCGACAACGCGCTCGCCCTCTTTCCAGCTGCTGGAATTAACCACATAGCCTTCCTGGTCCTGAGCAAGTTCGGTGATTTTATCTATGGTATCGCGGACATCGTCCACCACCAGCTGCATGTTGGCAGTGCGTATTATCATACGGTCGGTAACAATGGATGTATCATTTCCGTTCACCGGTGACGGCGCTGGTGCCGGGGCTGGTGCCATGGGCGGTGTTTCCACAATCACCCCTCCGTCTTTCCCCTCGGACGGTACTCCCGGTATCACAATCGACGGGGCAGGTGCGGATGAGGCTGGTCTCGGCGCCGGGGCCGGTGCCGGGGCCGGGGCAGGCCCTGGAGCCGGGGATGGAGCTGGAGCCGCACAGGCAATTAACGCCGCGGCCAGCATTATTAAAAGCACAACTGTCAGTAACCTTTTCATAAAAACCTCCTGGTTTCTCGGCTCATCATATAAAACGCAAATTAAAGTAAAAGGTTACTATTTAGGGAAAGCACCCCAGCTGACAGCTGCTTATTTTGACTGACAGTCGATTGGCGGCATCGCCGACGTCACGGGGGCTGACCTTCAGTTCCTTGGCAATCTTGAAAGCGACGGCGCAGGGCAACCTGCCGTCCACCAGCGATGACTTTATCTTTTCCTCCAGTTTGTCTTCCACGGGGTACTCCTCTATCTTTATAATCTAAATTTATATTACCACGTTTTTTTGTTTTGATAACAGATTAGCCGGCGCTTTTTCAGGTATCGCCATCACTCCATAACCGGGAGCATTTCAATCAAGATGATTCGCAGATTGTCAATATAATCCTTGGCCAGCGGGTCAATCAGCACCACTCTGCCGCCGATTGCCTCGGCAATGACCTCAGCGCTCTTCGGGTTAAATTGCGGCTCGGCAAAGATAACCCTGATATCATGCGTCTTTGCCTGTTCGATGAGGCGCACCAGGCTGGCAGCGGTCGGCTCCTTCCCTTCCTCTTCGATGGTTATCATGTCCAGGTTGTATTCGCTGGCAAAATAGCCAAACGCCGGGTGGTAGACCATGAACCGCCGATTCTTCACCTCTGCCAGGCCATCTCTCATTTTACGGTCAATCTCAGTCAGCTGCTGCAGATAGTCGTCCCTGTTTTGCTCGTAATAGCGCCTGTTTTCCGGGTCCACTCCAATCAGCCCGTCGCAGATGTTACGCACCATTATCTGTGCATTCAACGGAGACATCCAGATATGAGGGTCCATACGGCTGTGATTTTCGTGTTCTTTCTCATGTTCGCCTTCTGCCTCTGTTTCCTGAAGCTCCACCCCTTTCGAGCAATCCACCACTGTCATTTCTTTATTGGCCGCAATCAGTTTGTCCAGCCAGACAAGCTCGAATTCTACCCCCGAGCCCACCTTGGCATACATTTCCGCCTCAGCCAGTGCCGCCATCTGCGCCGGCTTGGGCTCGTACGTATGAGGATTTGCCCCCGGCGGTACCAGAACCGTCACGCTGACCTTTTCCCTTCCCACATTTTCCACAAACTCGGCCTGCGGCAGAACCGTTACCACCACCCCCACCCTGTCGTCAGCTTCCCCTTCAGGGGCACAGGACAGGACAGTAAACATCAGCCCGGTCGCCAATATACAAGCGATAAGAGTTTTCATTCTCTTCAGCATTTTTTCACGACAATTCAATCCGGCAATCTTTGTTATTATAAATTATTTTCACCTCAGATGCCTCTTTAAAATTAAACGATGGTAGCCAGGTAGCATGGTACGATTATCAAACGTGGCCACTGTTCCTGCAGAGCATAAAACAGTACAATAGAGATACAATATTAGAATAAGGGATAGCTAAACAGCAATGATTGCAGTGATTGATTACGGTGCCGGCAACCTGCGCAGCGTGGCCAATGCCATGACCACACTGGGCTATCAGCCAAAGATAACCAGCCGTGCCGGTGACGTACAAAAGGCACAGGTGGTTATTCTGCCCGGCGTTGGTGCTGCCGGCGATACCATGGAAAGCCTTAGAAATCTGGGGCTGGTAGACCCGATAAAGCAGTTCATTGCCGATAACCGACCCTTCTTCGGCGTCTGCATCGGACTGCAGGTGCTCTTTACCAGCACCGAGGAAGGCGGCGGACATGACTGTCTCGGGGTCATTGCCGGCCAGGTGAAAAAACTGCCCGACGGACAGAAAGTACCCCATATGGGGTGGAATCAGGTAAAGCAGTGCGCGAGCCATCCGGCATTTGAAGGTATTCCCAATGAATCGAATTTTTACTTCGTGCACAGCTATTACGGTGAGCCAGAGGACAAATCTCTGGTAGCCGGTGAAACAGAATACGGGGTCACCATGGGCAGCGTCATGGCGCGTGGTAACCTGCTGGCGACGCAGTTCCATCCGGAAAAGAGCGGCGAGCTCGGGCTGAAAATGTACGCTAATTTTTTCCGGAACGCGCTGTCTGGAAAAAGTCCGTAATCGGCAAGAAAGGCGGAATGGCTAACGGCGAGGAGATGATTTTCCATGCTCACTAAGCGCATTATTCCCTGCCTCGATGTCAAAGACGGGCGGGTAGTCAAGGGGACAAGTTTTATCCAGTTGCGTGACGCTGGCGACCCCGTGGAGTTGGCGGCCTTCTATTATCAGCAGGGTGCTGATGAACTGGTCTTTCTCGATATCAGTGCCACGCCGGAGGGCCGTGATACGCTGGTGGACGTGGTAGAGCGCATCTCGGAGCGGGTGTTTATCC
>JBARQF010000001.1:0-13335 GCA_049643605.1 Dehalococcoidales bacterium | reverse complement strand
GGAGGGCTTTGATTTGCGCCTGGAGCGATACGTATCGCTCTACTTCATCGCCTCCGATAGCGATGGGCTGCGCCTCATCATTTGCCGTTTCGGAAGTATTTTCGCGGTATTGATGGCGATAGTACGGGCAGTGCTCGGGAAAATCACAAGGGCAGTAGTCATTCTCCGTGGCGGGGAAAATCTGGCAGTTGATTTTATCAGCCACGTCGAGAACCAGCTGCCTGGCATCGTTGAGTTGTGTCTGCCCGCGACTGGGGCAGCTGACGGGGGTGTTTGACCTCATATGGTACAGAGTCAGCTTTTCCACCGGAAGCTGCCAGAGTTGCTCGGCGGCGAGCTGATAAAGGGTTAACTGGAGGTCTTTCTCCAGGTAATCAGTGGTGAACAACTCTTTGTTCGTTTTGTAGTCAACGATGGATAAGCCACCGCTTTCCAGCTTATCCACCCGGTCGATAAATCCCCTCAGTTTCACGCCACCGACGTCAATGTAGAATATCTTCTCCACGGCCAGGGGCATCTGGAAATCGCGACCGTGGATTTCCCAGAACGCGGTAAGTATCTCTCTGCCATAGGCTTTATAGTTGGCTTCCTCTTCGGCGGACTCATAGCCTTCAGAGCGCCAGTTCTGTTCGTAGAACTGCAGCAGCTCTTCCAGGGTGGGTGGCGGGGGGACCCTTACACGGAAGAAAAATTCGGCGCAGAGGTGCATGGTCGAGCCGAAGCTGAAATACCATTTGTCCTTCGGTTTCAGGCCGTCGATATACTGCAGCTTATAGCGGAGAGGACACGCCTGATATAAGGAAACTTGAGTAAAACTCAGCGGTTTGATATTTCTTCTCCCTTTATTGCTGTTGTGAAACAGGGTTCTCCTTAAAATTATAGAACTGAAACGGCTGCTTGTCCATGTATTCAAAATGTGACTTATGTTATTAGACATACTTTCATAACCATTGTAGAATTTCACTGTGGAGAATGTTTCGGTTGCCGTTGCTTTTACGGCGGGATTGCTGTCCTTTCTATCGCCATGTGTTCTACCGCTGGTCCCGGTCTATCTGGCCAGCCTGGTCGGGCCGGAGCTGTTCAATGCACGGAGAGAGGGCATGCGCCTGCCGACGTTTCTCCACTCACTCAGCTTTGTCCTCGGCTTTTCGCTGGTTTTCACTACCATGGGGGCTATTGCCGGGCTGACCGGCTTTGCCATCAATCCGAGCCTTGCCCTGCTCAATAAAATTTCCGGCTCCCTGCTTATTGCTTTCGGCCTCTTTTTGCTGGCGGCCCTTAAAGTGCCCTGGCTCAATTACGAAAGGCGCCTTAGCCCGTCAATGGGAAATACCACGGGCTACCTCCGCTCCTTTGTCGTCGGGGCGTCCTTTTCCCTTGCCTGGACCGCCTGCGTGGGCCCGATACTTGGCGGCATTCTGTCGATAGCCCTGAACACGGCCACCGCCTGGTATGGGGCATATCTCCTGGCGATATATTCACTGGGGCTTGGCCTTCCGTTCCTGGTCATAGGGCTGGCGTTTGATTCTTTCCTGCCGTTGCTGCGGCGAATACAGCGTTATACCAGGATAATCCACGTGGTAAGCGGGCTGCTTTTAATAATTATCGGAATACTGGTTCTGACCAATCAAATACACTGGTTCTCCACTATCGCGGCGTAGGGTTTTATTTGCGGAGGTTTTTATGAAGGCTTTAAAGGTAATTATGGCGGTGCTGATTTTTTCTGTGGCCTTTTCCGGTGTTTTGCTGTCCGGCTGTGCCAGTTCCGGTACAACATCAGGACACGGGCCGGAGATAGGCAAACTGGCACCGGACTTCACCTTGAACGACCTGGATGGACAGGAAGTGTCGCTCAGTGGCTTGCGCGGCAAGCCGGTCCTGCTCAATTTCTGGGCCACCTGGTGTGGCCCCTGTCGCATTGAGATGCCGTTTCTGCAAGAGATATACGAAAAATGGACGGATAAAGAGCTGGTGCTGCTGGCGGTAAACCTTCACGAAGACCCGGCTAAAGTGAGAGAATTTGTAGAAAGCGCCGGTTTTTCTTTCCCGGTACTGCTGACAACTGGAAATGAGGTACCTCTGTCCTATAACGTACGTAACATACCAGCCACGTTCTTCATTGATGCCGACGGGGTGATACGCGATATAAAAGTCGGAGCGTTTTTCGGGGTAGGGGATATAGAGTCGAGGCTGGTTAAAATCATGCCGTAACTGATATAATGGAGGGCGAGGAGTTGAAATGAATGACGTTTTGAATGAAGCCTACGGGATAGTCCAGTGCAAGGAATGCCCCTGGTACAAGGCATGCGTGATGCCAATGCGTTTTTCAGCCGAAGATATACGCCGGCAACTGGAGTCGGCGCCGGGAATAAACGTTTCCCAGCCCGAAGACCTGGGCATGCAGAATCTTCTGTCCAGCATGGCCACGGCTGCGCAGAACTCTCTGCTTGAAGGCTGCCCCGTATTTATCGCTCGCCTGCGTGATAATCCCAAGCTGGCGCAACGCCTGAAAGAAATCATGCAGAAATGGAGTGAGGAAGAATAACAGAAGAGCACATTATGAGCGATTCCAGAATTGATGAGCTCTGCATAAACACGATACGGTTTCTGGCGGTTGATGCGATACAGAAGGCCAATTCCGGCCATCCCGGAGCTTCTCTTGGTGCGACACCGATGACTTATGTCCTCTGGGATCGATTTCTCAAGCACAATCCTGAGGATCCCGAATGGCCAGACCGTGACCGTTTCATTCTTTCCTGCGGCCATGCGTCGGCGATGCTCTACGCGCTGCTACATTTGACCGGCTATGACCTGTCTCTGGATGACTTAAAGCAGTTTCGCCAGTGGGGCAGCCGGACGCCCGGCCATCCTGAATACGGGGTTGTTCCCGGCCTTGAGGTGACCACCGGACCGCTCGGGCAGGGGTTCGCCAACGGTGTGGGCATGGCCATTGCCGAGCGCTGGCTGGCGGCAAGTTACAACCGCCCGGGTCATGAAATCGTCAATCATTATACGTATGCCATCGTCTCTGATGGAGACCTTGAGGAGGGCATTTCGTCAGAGGCAGCTTCCATGGCAGGGAATCTGCGCCTGGGCAAACTCATCTATCTCTATGACGACAACGGCATCTCCATCGAAGGTAAGACCGATATTACCTTCACCGAGGATATTACCAAACGGTTTCAATCCTGTGGCTGGCAGGTTATTGGGCCGGTCAACGGTTTTGACATCGATGCTGTGGAAAGTGCGCTACGAGAAGCACAGGCGGATTCAGAGCACCCCAGTCTGGTTATCTGCCAGACAGTCATTGGCTATGGCAGCCCGAACAAGGCGGGCAAGGCTTCCGCCCACGGTGAACCGCTGGGCGAGGACGAAGTGCAGCTGACCAGGAAACAGCTGGGCTGGGATAAAGAAGCGGCGTTCACCGTGCCCCCGGAGGCACTGAAACACCTGAGAAAAGCGCGGGATAGAGGCAGGAAGCAGCAGGACGAGTGGCAGCAGAAACTGGAGGCATATCGTCAGGCGTATCCTGATGCGGCGTGCCAGCTTGAAGAAGACATCAGCGGTGAACTGCCGGAGGGATGGGACAGTGACCTCGATGGTCTGTTCAGGGAAGAAGCCAAGCCGATTGCCACCCGGTCGGCCTCAGGGCTAGTAATGAATGCCCTGGCGCCCAGAATACGTTCCCTCATGGGAGGCTCGGCTGACCTGGCCCCGTCGACGAAGACCATGCTGTCAGAAGGCGGTGATTACAGCGCGACTGATTACCGTGCCCGCAACCTGCACTTTGGCATCAGGGAGCATGCCATGGGTGCTATCGCCAGCGGTATGGCACGGCACGGAGGGATTATCCCTTACACCGCCACGTTTCTCGTTTTCTATGACTATATGCGCCCGCCGGTGCGCCTGGCGGCCATGATGGGACTGCGGGTGATATATATCTTTACGCACGACTCGGTGGGGGTAGGGGAGGATGGGCCGACCCACCAGCCCATAGAACAGCTCGTTGGCCTGAGGTCGGTTCCCAATCTGGTAACCATCCGTCCCGCCGATGCTACCGAGACCGTGGAAGCGTGGAAAATAGCCCTGAAACGGGTCGATGGCCCGACGGCGCTGGTGCTCAGCCGCCAGAACCTGCCGGTGCTTGACCGCGGGAAACTGGCACCGACCAGCGGTGTGCAGCGGGGTGGTTACGTACTCCGGGACGCGGCGAAACCGGAGATTATTATCATGGGCACCGGTTCGGAGGTGGCCATAGCGCTGGAGGCGGGCGAGTTATTGCAGGAAAAAGGCATAAGGGCGCGCATCGTGTCGCTGCCGTCCTGGGAATTATTTGATGCCCAGCCAGTTGAATACCGTAGCACGGTATTACCGGAGAGCATAAAAGCCCGGATAGCAATCGAGGCGGGAAGCCCGCTGGGGTGGGAGCGATATGTCGGTGATAACGGGGTTATTATCGGGATTCCTCATTTCGGCTCTTCCGCTCCGGGCAAAGTACTTTACGAGAAACTGGGCCTGACGGCCCAGCGCGTGGCTGATGAAGCCGCGAATCTTCTCAGAGGAGGCGAGAAATGACGCTGCGAGTTGCCATAGGCGCCGACCACGGCGGTTTTCCGCTGAAGGCCGAGCTGCTATCTTGGCTGCAGGAATGCGGGTATGAAGTGATGGACCTGGGCGCCGAGACGCTTATTCCCACTGACGACTATCCTGATTATGCGCTGGCCGTCGCCGAGGCGGTAGCCTCGGGCGGGGCACAGCGTGGTATCATCATCTGTGGTAGCGGCATTGGTGCCTGCATCGTGGCCAACAAGATACCGGGGGTGCGGGCCTGTCCCTGTCATGATACCTATTCGGCGCACCAGGGTGTGGAGCACGACGATATGAATGTTCTCTGCCTCGGGGCGCGGGTGGTGGGAGGAGCGCTGGCGCGGGAGGTGGTCGAAGCTTTCCTGAAAGCCGAATTTCTCGATGAAGAGCGCTTCCGACGGCGCCTGCAGAAAGTATTGAATATTGAATCGCAAAACATGATAAAGAGGGAAGATAAGTAAGAGGAAGATGGCAATGACGGATTTCCCGGCGGTGAGAGAGATGCTTGATGGCGTAAAACTGCAAGATGTCGTGGCACGTATCTGGCACAAAGACCACACGGTATGGAAACCAGAGCCAAAAGAGATCACAAATCGACTTGGCTGGCTGGCCCTTCCCGAAACGATGAAAGAAAAGGTATCGGAGTTAACGTCGTTTGCCGGGGAAGTGCGCGGCGCCGGATACCGGCACGTTGTGCTGCTGGGTATGGGTGGCGCCAGCCTGGGCGCAGAAGTGTTGCACGACACTTTGGGTAGTGGCAGGGGTTATCCGGATTTCAGGATACTTGATTCCACCGTGCCGGATTGGGTGGCCACGGTTACGGAAGCCATCGACCCGGCACGTACGATATTCCTGGTTTCATCAAAATCGGGCGGTACCATTGAGACGACCACCTTCTACAGGTATTTTCGCGGACTCGTAGAAGAGTCGGTGGGAAAAGAGCGTGCCGGGCAGAACTTTGTGGCCATCACCGACGCCGGGTCATCGCTGGCCGGGCTTGCGGAGGAAGCCGGATTCCGCCGTGCCTTTTTGAACCCGGAGGATGTAGGGGGACGCTACTCGGTGCTATCCTACTTCGGACTGGTGCCGGCGGCGCTGACGGGAATTGACATAAAGCTCGTTCTCGGACGTGCTGAGGAAATGAGACGCCGGTGCACTGCCGATGTGCCGGTTCAGGAAAATCCCGGCGCCTGGCTAGGCGCACTAATCGGCACGTTTGCCCGACAGGGTAAAGATAAATTAACGCTGGTAACTTCATCGTCAGTTAGCAGCTTCGGGCTGTGGCTGGAGCAGCTCGTTGCCGAAAGCCTGGGCAAGGATGGAACCGGCATTATTCCGGTCATGGGTGAACCGGTTATGGCGCCCGAAAACTATGGAGATGACCGGCTTTTTGCCTATCTGCGACTTCAGGGTGATAAAAACGATGATATGGATGAGGCCGTAGAGCGTATCCGGTCTTCGGGGCAGGACGTGATTACCCTGGACTTGAAAGATAAGTATGATATTGGCGCGGAGTTATTCCGCTGGGAATTCGCCACAGCGGTAGCGGGTGCTATACTGGGCATAAACCCGTTTGACCAGCCCAACGTACAGGCGGCCAAAGATGCTACGGGTCGTGTCTTACAGGAATTTCAGGATACCGGCCATCTGCCGTCACTGGAAATACCTGAATCGCTTGATGAGTTGATGTCGGAAGCCAGGCAGGGCGATTACCTGGCAATTATGGCTTTCACGAAGCAGATGCCAGAGCTGGAGAAGACGTGCGCCGAATTACGCCGTAAGGTAATGGAGAAACATCGTATCGCCACCACCTTTGCCTACGGGCCGCGTCTACTGCACTCCACCGGTCAGCTGCACAAGGGAGGCCCTAATACGGGGCTTTTCCTTCAGATAACCATGGCTCATGAGCATAAGATACCTGTCCCCGGTGCGCCGTACACGCTTGATATACTGGCGGATGCTCAGGCACTTGGTGACCTTCAGACCCTGCTGGCGCTGAAAAGGCGTGTGGTCAGAATTCAGCTTGATTCCGGAGACACGGCGGCTTTCGCCGGAATAGTGTCCGGCCTAACGTAGCCGGTAAAGGGAAGATGTTGAGATAGAACCGGGTATGATAGGTCTGGGGTGGATGGGTGGTAACATGGCGCGCCGCCTTCTAAATGGCTGACATCGAATTATCGTTTATGACTCGGTACCGGAAACAGTTCGGAGGGCATGCGGTGAGAAAACCAGAGAAGTAAGACCTCTGGTGGAGCATCAATATTCCTGAACCAGCGACTGCAAGTGGCGATAGCTTTTCGCCGGGTCTGGCTGCAGAAAAACGGCGCTGCCCACGCAGATATAATCAACACCGGCGCTGGCGATTTCCCTGATATTGTTCTCCTTGACCCCACCGTCAACCCCGATTTCAATTCCAGATTGAATAGCTCTCAACTCGGCCACCTTGCCCATCACTTCCGGGATAAATTTGCTGCCGTAGAAACCCGGTGTTACGGTGAGGAGGAGAATGCTATCGACCTGGTTGATATGAGGGGCGATGGCGGATACCGGGGTCTCCGGGTTGATGGCCAGCCCGATATCAATTTTGAGGTCTCTGCTGCGTGAAATAACTTTATGGGGGGAGGTGGTGGCTTCGTGGTGAAAAATAATCTTGCTGGCGCCGGCCTGCTTAAAATCCGCAACGTACTCTTCAGGGTTGGTAACCATCAGGTGGGCTTCCCATTTCAGCTTGTCGGGCAGGCCAACTATCTGTTCCCGGGTAACGCTCCGCGATGGTACGAAACGGCCATCCATAATGTCAATCTGGACAAAGTCGGTGAAGGTTTCTGCCTGACGGGCCATCTTTTCAAGGGCGGATGGGTCATCAGTAAGAATGGCCGGTACCACTTTCACGTTTCTGCTCATAGCAAACTCTCTTACCAGCGGGCGACTAACCGCAGTAATTGTAGGTTTCGTGAAGATACGGTGTCAAGTGTACGAAAAGACCGCATTTCTTCGGGCAATGTATCGCGTAAAAAAGAGAGGGCACTTTTCAGCACCCTCTCCCATTTGCTTTTTTGTCTCGAGCCCGACTCACTTCCGGTTATTACTGCCGGACCTGGTCTCTCATTACTGAGACTGACCCCTCTTTTTCTAACTCGAGTCGAGTTCGAGGTCTGTCCGCCCTGCCGTCAGGCAGGGCACTACTGGTCCACCTGCCATACTCCGAAGAGCTCGTGAAGTCTCACAGCATCACCTCCTCCAAGTAAAGATTCGGGAGCCAAGAGCTTCCATATAATATTTCACCATAATTTGCCATAAATGTCAATAGATATGGCCATATCTATTGACAATACTCCCTTTCCCGTGTACAATTTTCAGCTATCAAGGTATTTTATGTATACCATAATTAAAAACTTTGGCGATATGAAATCACGATTATTCGTGAGGAAGGAGGAGCCTATCAGCCACAGTTTTTTGGAGACGTATACAATGGCTATCTTCAGGAAAGGAGGTCATTTAGATGGCTGAAGTAACAAGGGAAAGATGGACCGGCCGGGCACCGTTTATCTTTGCGGCCATAGGTTCGGCAATCGGTCTGGGAAACGTCTGGCGCTTTCCTTACATCACCTACGAATATGGTGGCGGCACCTTTTTAATTCCGTATATCATCGGCCTTATTGTTATTGGCATTCCCTGGATGATGATGGAATTCGGCATGGGCCGTTTGTTTCAGAGAAGCGCTCCCGGCGCATTCGAAGGTATCGGTAGAAAGTGGGAGTGGCTGGGCTGGTGGCCGGTCTGGGTTGCCTTCCTGATTGTGACTTACTATACGGTAATCATTGCCTGGTCGCTGCGCTACGCCATCAGTTCTGCAACCGTTGCCTGGGGTATGGGGCAGGCTGGTGCTGAGGGTGCCGGTGATTTCTTCTTCGGCACCGTTTTACAACTTTCAGATGGCCCAACTGCTCTCGGGCCTCCGGTATGGTTTATCCTTGGCTTGCTGGCATTTGTCTGGCTGGTCATTTTTCTCATCATGTTCCGGGGTGCCCGGATAATAGGCAAAGTTTCCGTTGTCCTGGTAATCGTACCCTGGATATTACTGGTTGTCCTGTTTATTCGGGGAATTACCTTGCCTGGTGCACTGGCCGGACTGAATTTCTATCTCTCTCCTGATTTCGCTGTTCTCGGTAATGTAGACGTCTGGTTTGCCGCCTTTAGCCAGATTGCCTTCACTTTATCTCTGGGTATGGCGGGCATGATAGCCTATGGCAGCTTCATCGCCAGGAAAGCCGACGTCAATAACAATGCCATTATCACCTCATTCTCCGACGCCGCCACGGCTTTCTTTGCCGGTTTTGCCGTCTTCAGTACCGTTGGCTTCATCATGCAGGCGATGAACATCTCGATTGGCGACGTCAGTGCTTCGGGCTTGGGTCTGGCGTTTGTCACCTATCCGGTGGCGGTGTCAATGATGCCCGGAGGCAATGCGCTGGTGGGGATACTCTTCTTCCTCTGCTTGTTCTCCCTGGGTACGACGTCAGCATACTTCCTCGCCTATGGAGGTGTCGCGGTACCGCTCATGGACAAATTTGGCTGGAGCCGGATAAAAGCTACCCTGATTGTCACCATCGTTGCCTTTCTGGTGGGCGTCCTTTACACCACCCAGGGCGGCCTGTACTGGCTGGACATGGTCGACCGCGCCGTGTGTTTCTATGGTCTGCTGATTACCGGTGCCTTGGCCTGTCTTGTTATCGGCTGGGTATACGGTCCTCGAAAGCTGAGAGAGCATAGCAACGAGACTTCAGATATCAAGATAGGCGCCTGGTGGGACTGGCTGATAAGACTGGTAGTACCGGGGGGACTGATATTTGTGGTGGTCGTCGGCGGCTTTATGAAGGACGCGAAAGAGCAGTATAGCGGCTATGAAATCGGAGCACTGGGTGGCTCGGACATCATATGGATTATACTCGGTGTGACCCTGATATTCAGCATCCTGCTGTCGTTTATCAAGACCAAAACTGCCGGAGGGGGTGAATAGAAAATGACAACTGGAGCTATTATTTCCACCATTGTTATCTGGGTGATACTTCTTGGCGGCCTGGGCTTTTGCTTCTCCAAACTCGGGAAAGGTGGGGAGTGGGAGGATTAGAGTAAACTCCGCTTGTTGAAAAGTCGAGAAGCAGAACGCAAAAAGAGAAGTCGCCCTGCCGGTATGGCGGGGCGACTTTTTTATCTTTCTTTAGCCGGCATTAAAAGTAATCTTCGGCGTTATCTTTGGGGTAGAAACCGAGCTTCTCCTTGGTTTCCGCCAGGTCAAACCAGCGGCGGTCATTGTTGCTGATGGCGTAGGTGAGCAGGAAGTCGGTATTGACCGCGAGGGCTCTGGCAAATGCCTCAACGCAGTCCCGCTTGCTCAGGAATACAGCCCGCGCGTGGTCCTCTCTTTCCGTGCCCTTCCAGATTGAAGGATCATCCTGGGGGAAGGTCGACCCGATGCGCAGGGAGATAAACTGAACGCCACATCTCCGGGAGTAGTACCAGCCCATGTTTTCGCCGAATAACTTGGAGATGCCATAGTACGAATCCGGCGCCGGTGGGTCGCTCAGCTTTACACTCCCCACGGTCGGTATGAAGAAGCGGTCTATCGTCATCGGTGTCTTGCCGGCGTGGTCGTGCTGAGTGTGGTTGGTGCTGGCGAAGATGATTTTCAGAACACCGGCTCGTACTGCCTCCTCAAACACGTTGTAGGTAGCGATGATGTTGTTGTGGAGGATGCTTTCCCAGCCGGCTTCGGTCAGGGGGTCGGCGGCGAGGTGAATCACCGCATCCAGTCCCTCAAACACGCCCTGAACCTGCTCTGCCTTGGAGAAATCCGCCGGTACCGTTTTATGCCTGCCGGCAAGGTCGGAGTTTATCTCGTGACGATTATAAAACAGGGTGAGCTTATAATTAGCAGGGAGCCCTTCCGTCAGCGTGGTGCCAATATGACCGGCGGCTCCGGTGATGCCGACATTCACGGTTTTTCGGTCTTTCATCGCTTTTCTCCGTCCGACTATTTTGTCTTGCTTGAGGTGCGTAGCTTTTGCAGGGTGGCCATTACCCATTTCCCCCAGTCCTCAATGCCGTCGCCGGTGATTCCGGAGACTTTGAACAAAGCTGCCTGCTGATTGAGACCCTGGAACACGCGGGCGAAAGCTGCCATGTCAAAGCTGACGTGCGGCAGCAGGTCGGTCTTATTCACTACCAGCGCATTGGCCTGGGAAAAGAGCAGCGGGTACTTGTGGGGTTTATCGTCGCCCTCGGGCGTGCTGAGAATGACCACTCTAAGATACTCGCCAAGGTCGAAGCCGCCCGGGCAGATAAGGTTGCCCACGTTTTCAATGAAAAGGATATCGATATCATCGAGGGACAGGTTGGACAGCGCCGAGTTTACCATGCTCGCGTCCAGATGGCAGCCACCGCCGGTATTTATCTGAACTGCGGTGACTCCGGCCCGGCCCAGTTTCTCGGCGTCAATGCTGGAGCTCACGTCTCCTTCGATAACAGCGATCCGGGCTTTGCCCTTCAGCTGCTCGACAGTCCGCATAATAAGAGTCGTTTTCCCCGAGCCTGGTGAGGACATAAGGTTGATGGCCATGATTTGCTTGCTGGTCAGGAGCTGTCGATTTTGGTCCGCAATCTGATTGTTGGCATTCAAGATGTCTTTCAATACTTTGATTTCCATTACTCCACCTCAATACTCTCGACGTAAAGCTCGTTGCCGCCGGTTATTTCCATTTCCAGAGACTGGCATTCAGGACAGTTCCATTCGAAATCGGAGGGCTGAAATGCGTGCCCGCAGTGACGGCAGCGCGCCTGCCGCGGTATATTGCGAAAGGAAAGCGCGGCTCCTTCGGCGGGCGTGTTCTGGCTGAGCAGCTCAAAGTTCGCCTGGACATAACGGTCGATGATGCCGGTCATCTCCCCGAGGACGATATTTACCCCGCTTATTTTACTGGCGCCGGCTTTGGCCGCCTCATCCAGGATAAGGTCCAGAAGACTCATGGTTACCGACATCTCGTGCATGGCTAGCATATCCGGGGCAGCGGCTCGCCGACCAGCATATCAATGATGCGCGTGGTCCCGAGGCCTGTCTTCATGACCACCCGTCCCGGGTTCTCCTCCTTTACCTCGCCGATGATAGCGGCGTCGCGGCCATATCGATGCTTTTTCATTTGCTTCAGAATTTTTTCGGCATCTTCAGGAGCCGCTGCAGCTATCAGCTTTCCTTCATTGGCTACATAGAGTGGGTCCAGCCCGAGCATCTCGCAGGCGCTGGCGACTTCCTCCCGGACCGGTATTTTATCTTCATCTATGCGTATGCTCACGCCCGACTGCTCGGCGATTTCGTTCAGCGTGGTCGCCAGGCCGCCGCGGGTGGGGTCGCGCAGGCAGTGAATATTATCGCTCGCGGTCAGCATCTCCGCCACCAGACCATGCAATGGCGCGCAGTCGCTCTTCAGTTTCGTGGCGAAATTGACCCCTTCGCGCTGGCTGAGCACGGCGATACCGTGGTCGCCAACAGTGCCACTCAATATCAGTATATCCCCCGGCCTGACATTATGCCCGGAAACGTTAAGTCCTGCCGGTACCGTGCCGATGCCGGCGGTATTGATGAAGAGCTTATCGGCGGTGCCGCGGTTTACCACCTTGGTGTCGCCGGTGATTACGGTCACCCCGGCCTCCGTGGTGGACTCTTTAATCGAAGACACTACTTTTTCAAGGTCGCTCAGGAGCAGGCCTTCTTCAATAATAAATGCCAGGCTCAAATAAAGCGGTGTTGCTCCCACCATGGCTAGGTCATTTACCGTGCCGCAGACCGCGAGCTTGCCGATGTCGCCGCCGGGAAAAAAAATGGGCTGGACAACGTAGCTGTCGGTAGTGAACGCCAGTCTACCGACAGGCTCAATCACTGCCGAGTCATCAAGCTGTGTTAGAACGGGGTTCGACAGAGAAGAAACGAAGCTGTTGCGGATGATATCGTGGGCCAGCTTCCCGCCGCTGCCATGTGCCAGCAAAATTCTATCGGACATCGTCTTCACCGTAATGATAATAAGCGGCGCAGGTTCCCTCCGCCGAGACCATGCATGGGCCTACCGGTTTTTCCGGGGTACAGGCACGGCGGAACAGCGTGCAGTCTCCGGGTGATTTGATTCCCCGCAGCACCTCTCCGCATAGACAGCCCTTTGGAATTGCCGTTGGGCCGGGGTCGAAATCAAAGTTCACTTCAGCATCAAAACGGGCATACTCCGGTCTCAGTTTCAGACCGCTTGCCGCCACCTCGCCGAAGCCGCGCCATCGTGCCGGCACTGGTTCAAACACTTTTTCCATAATCTCAATGGCGGTCTGATTTCCTTCCCGGCTGACACCGCGCCGGTAGGCGATTTCAACCTTCGCTTCGCCATCGGCTACCTGTCTTGCCAGCATGTCAATGCACTGCAGTATATCCAGTGATTCAAAGCCGGCGACGACACAGGGGATGCCGTAGTCGTGGGCGATGAACTCCCAGGGCCTTGAACCGATGACGGCGCTGACATGGCCGGGACAGATTAAACCCTGCAAATTGACCTCGCCGGAGTCCAGAAGCACCTTGATTACCGGCGGGCAGAGTTTATGCAGGGAGAGCACGTAATAGTTTTTCAGGCCACCCTGCTCTGCCTGTAGAACTGAGGCGGCAACAGTCGGGGCGGTGGTCTCAAAACCAATGCCCAGAAATATCACCGATTT